>JBAUOM010000335.1:0-17910 GCA_049579765.1 Xanthobacteraceae bacterium | reverse complement strand
GCGCACGGCCGCGCTCGTGGATCCGGGTGCCCGCCTGGTGTGGTGGTGCTATCCCCGTTTCGATCGCGATCCGATCTTCTGCCGCCTGCTCTCGGGCGACGAAGAAAAGGGATTTTCCGACGTCGTTCTCCACGACATCGCCGATTTCCAGTCGGAATACCTCCGCAACACCGCGGTGGTGTCGACGGTGCTCACCGACCGCCAGGGCGGCGCGGTTCGCATCACGGATTTTGCCCCCCGCTACCGGCAATTCGGCCGCGTCTTCCGCCCGCCGCAGCTCATCCGGATGATCGAGCCGGTCGCCGGGCTGCCGCGCATCACCATTCGCTTCCGGCCGACCCACGACTACGGTCACCCATTCGCGCATCGTTCGGTCGGCAGCAACCATATTCGCTATGTGCACGAGGGTACCGTCATCCGGCTCACCACCGATGCGCCGCTTTCCTATATCGAGAGCGAAGCACCCTTCGTCCTTACGCGCCCGCTGCATCTGGTGTTCGGCGTCGACGAACGCTTTCAGGACGACCTCGAAACCACCTGCCGCGAATTCTGCGATCGCACCATCGATTACTGGATGGACTGGTCGCGCGGCCTCTCGATCTCCTACGATTGGCAGGACGAGATCATCCGCGCCGCGATCACGCTCAAGCTCAGCAACTTCGAGGAAACCGGCGGCATCATCGCGGCCCACACCACTTCGATCCCGGAAGCTCCGGGGTCGGGCCGCACCTGGGACTATCGCTATTGCTGGTTGCGCGACGCCTATTTCGTGGTGAAGGCGCTCAACCGCATCGGGGCGACGCAGACGATGGAGGATTTCATCGCCTTCACGCTGAGCATCGCATCCAATCCTCACGAGCCGATGCGGCCGGTCTACAGCGTGGTTCCGATCGATCCGATGGACGAAACGACCGCCCCGGCGCTCAAGGGCTATCGCGGCGACGGGCCGGTGCGTATCGGCAATGCCGCGGCCGGGCAGATGCAGAACGATACCTACGGCAGTGTCATTCTCGCCGCCATGCCGATGTTCTACGACCGTCGTCTGCCGCGGCTCGGCGACGAAGGTCTGTTTCGGCTGTTGGAAACGCTGGGCGCCAAGGCAGGCGAGATCGCCTTGGAGGCCGATAACGGCATTTGGGAATACCGCGGGCGACGGCGCATCCACACGCATTCGACCGCGATGTGCTGGGCGGGCTGCCATCGGCTCGCCGCCATCGCCTCCCGGCTCGGCCTGCCGGACCGGGCGACCTATTGGACCGCCGTCGCCGACCCGGTGCGTCAGGCGCTGCTGCAAGGCGCCTGGAACGAGAAACGGCAAGCCTTCACCGCCGCGTTCGGCTCGGACGATCTCGACGCCAGCGTTCTGTTGCTGCCCGATCTCGGCGTGATCGAAGCCGACGATCCGCGTTTCGCAAGCACAGTCAAGGCCATGGAACGCGAACTCTTGCGTGAAAAGCACGTTATGCGTTACGCGGCGGCGGACGATTTCGGCCTGCCTGCCACCGCCTTCCTGATCTGTCGGTTCTGGCTGATCGATGCCTGGTGGTCGCTCGGTCGCCGCTCGGAGGCGCAGGAATTGTTTGTCGACGCGTTGGCATATCGCAACCGTTATGGCCTGCTGTCGGAGGACATCGACCCGCAAACCGGGACCTTGTGGGGAAATTTTCCGCAGACTTACTCGATGGCTGGTCTAATATTGACGGCGATGCGGTTGTCACGCAGTTGGGAGGATCGCTATTGGCGCGGCTAGTAGTGGTATCGAACCGCGTGGCCGTCCCGAGCCGCGATCAACAAGCCGGCGGGTTGGCGGTGGCCGTGCGCTCGCTGCTCAAGCGCCACGGCGGCATCTGGTTCGGTTGGAGCGGAACCGTTTCGACCGAGGGCGACGTCACCACCCGAACCATCCAGCACCGCGACATGTCCTATGTCCTGACCGACCTGCTCGAGGCCGACTATCACGAATATTACAACGGCTTCGCCAACCGCGTGCTGTGGCCGATCCTTCACTACCGCCTCGACCTGGCGGAATTCTCCCGTCGCGATCTGAGCGGCTATCGACGCGTCAACGCGCATTTCGCCAACCAGCTCGCCGATCTGCTGCAGCCCGACGATGTCGTCTGGGTGCACGACTATCATCTCATGCCGCTGGCGAAAATGCTGCGCGACCGCGGCCACCGCAACCGCATCGGATACTTCCTGCATGTGCCGTTTCCGCCGCCGGAGATCCTCACGGCGCTGCCGAACCACGAATGGCTGATTCCGCAGCTGACCGCCTATGATCTGGTCGGGTTGCAGACCGAGAACGACGCGAGCAACCTCGCGCGCTACCTCGAAAACGAGTGCCGGCTGCAGAAGCGGGGCGAGTTCCTGTACCAGGACGGCGAGCGTCTGGTGCGCCTGGGCGTCTTCCCGATCGGCATCGAGACCAACGAGTTCTACCGGCTGGCGCGCCGCTCGGTCCGCTCGCCTCTGGTCCGCAGCGTGACGGAGAGCCTCGGCGGACGCGCCCTGATGATCGGCGTCGATCGGCTCGATTATTCCAAGGGCCTCGCCCAGCGCATGGATGCCTTCGAGCGGTTCCTCGCGCTCTACCCGGATTGGCGCAGCAAGGTGACCTATCTCCAGATCACCCCGAAGAGCCGCTCGGAAATCCAGGAATACGCGGGGATGGAGCGGACGATCAGCGAAGCCGCCGGGCGCATCAACGGCACCTACGGCGAAGCCGCCTGGACGCCGATCCGCTATGTCAATCGCGCCTACAGCCGCAGCGCCCTGGCCGGCCTCTACCGCTCCGCGCGGGTCGGGCTCGTCACGCCGTTGCGCGACGGCATGAATCTGGTGGCCAAGGAATATATCGCCGCCCAGGACTCCGCCGACCCGGGCGTTCTCGTGCTGTCGCGCTTCGCCGGAGCGGCGGCGGAATGCACGGCCGCGCTCGTGGTCAATCCCTACGACCCCGAGACGGTCGCAGCCTCGATCGCGCATGCGCTATCCATGCCGCTCGAAGAGCGGCGCACGCGGCATGCGGCGCTGTTCCGGGTCATTTCCGAGAACGACATCCATTGGTGGGGCGAGCATTTCCTCGCCGCGCTGACGAAGGACACGGGCATGGAGTTCCGGCGTGAACGGCTCGGCGCCGGGCCGCCGCTGTACTCCGACATCGCCTGACTACATCGCGAGCTGCTCTTGCGGCGCGGCCCGCCGTTTCGCAGGCGGCTTGAAGCGCGTCAGGTTCAGGGCGCTGTTGACCAGCGCCACGTGGGTGAAAGCCTGCGGAAAGTTGCCGAGCAGCCGGCCCGTGCGAGGGTCGTATTCCTCGCTCAGCAGGCCGACATCGTTGCGCAATTCGAGCAGACGGTCGAACAGGCGCCGGGCATCGTGCCAGCGGTGCTGCAGGACATAGGCGTCGACCAGCCAAAAGCTGCACGCCAGGAACACCCCCTCCCCCGGCGGCAGGCCATCGTCGGTGGCCGCGGTGTCGTAGCGCATCACCAGGCCATCGACCAGGAGCCGCTGCTCGATCGCCCGCAGCGTGCCGCGCACGCGCGGATCATCCGGAGGCAGGAAGCCGACCTGGGGCAGGAGCAGCAGGCTGGCGTCCAGCTGCTTGCTTTCATAGCACTGGACGAAGCTCCCGAGTTCCGGATCGAAACCGCGCTCGCAGACGTCAGCGTGGATGGCGGCAGCGATGTCCCGCCAGCGATCGAGCGGACCTGGCAGGCCGAACTCCTGCGCGCTCTTGATCACCCGGTCGAAGGCGACCCAAGCCATCACCTTGGAATACGTGAAATGCCTGCGCCCGCCGCGCACTTCCCAAAGGCCTTCGTCGGGCTCGGTCCAGATGCGCTCGAGATGCGTCAGGAATGCCTGCTGCAGGGCCCAACCGGATTCGCTCGCCGCGATCCCGTTGCGTCTCGCCTGATGCAGGGCGTCCATCACCTCGCCGAAGACGTCGAGCTGCCGCTGGTCGTGGGCGGCATTGCCGAGCCGCACCGGCGCCGATCCTTCGTACCCCGGCAGCCACGGCACCTCCCATTCGGTCAGCCGCCGTTCGCCGCCGATCCCGTACATGATCTGAACCTGCTCCGGACTGCCCGCCACAGCGCGCAACAGCCACTCGCGCCAGTCTTGGGCCTCGTCGTAATAACCCGCATCCATCAGCTCGAGCAGGATCAGCGTGGCGTCGCGCAGCCAGCAGAAGCGATAGTCCCAGTTTCTCACCCCGCCCAGTTGCTCGGGCAACGAGGTGGTCGGCGCCGCGACGATGCCGCCGGTCGGCCAATAGGTGCAGGCCTTGAGCGTGATCAGGGAGCGCAGCACCGCATCCGAGCAGTGTCCGGCGGGCCGGCATTTTCTCGACCAGTCGGTCCAGAAGGTTTCCGTCGCCGCCAGCGCCGAAGCGGGGTTGATCGGCTCCGGCGGCGAGACGTGCGAGGGCAGATAGCTGAGAACGAACGGCACGGTTTCGCCGGCGGCGACGTCGAACGCGCCGACCGTCTTCATGTTGTGGCCGGTGACGCGCACCGGGGTGCGCAGCACCACCATGTCGGGCCCGGCGACCGCCCGCAACGTGGCGTCGTCGAGCCGCGTGACCCAGGGAACGACGGCACCGTAGCCGAAGCGGAGCACAAGCTCGGTGCTCATCGCGACGCGCCCCCGCTCCCCGATCACCAGCCGGACCAGGCTCGAATGCGGGGCGCGCATCGGCATGAAGTCGATAAGCGTCACGGCCCCCTCGCTGCATTCGAACCGAGTCTCCAGGATCAGCGTATTCGAGCGATAGCGCCGGCTGACGCGCACCGCAGCCTCGCGCGGGGCGATCTGCCAATGTCCATGCTCGACATCGCCCAGAAGGGCGGTGAAGCAGGCGTCGGAATCGAAGCGCGGCCAGCACAGCCAGTCGACCGAGCCGTTGCGCCCGACCAGCGCGGCCGTGGTGCAATCGCCGATCAGCGCATAATCCTCGATGCGACACGACATGGCGGCTAGAAATCGATGACGACCTTGATGTCGCCCCGCCGGTGTTCGAGCGCCTCGTTCCAGCGCTCGAGCGGGACCCGGCGCGTGATCAGCCGCTCGAGCCAGCTCCTGTTCGCCCGCGCCAGCGCATCCGCCGCCAGCTCGTAGTGTCGGCGATTGGCGTTGACGGTGCCGAAGATCGCCGCGTTGTCCAGCACGATGGCGCGGTTGAGGCCGCCGACATCGAGCTCGAACATCTTGCCCGGCTCGCTGACGCCGGTCAGGCAGACGATGCCGGCGGCGGCCCTTGCGCCGAGGCAATCGCGGATGACGGCCGGGGCGCCGGTGCATTCCATCAAGACGTCGGGAGCGAGCCGGCCGAGGCTCTCGGCGTCGCTGTGATAGACGCCGCCCAGATCGCGCACGATCGCCTCCTTCGGCCCGCCCTTGTTGTGATCGAGCACGTGCACGTCGAGGCCGCGCTGCGCGCCCATCAGCGCGGCAAGAAGGCCGATCGGGCCGGCGCCGGTAACGAGCAGTGTTCGCGGCTGCCACACGCGGGCGCGGCGGCCGATGCCCTCCGTATGGTCCCATGCCTTGGCGAGGATGCTGGCCGGCTCCAGCAATACGCCCAGCACGCCCAAGCCCGCGTCGACCTTGACGGCGAATTCCGGTTCGATGCGGAAGCGCTCGGCGCCGTAGCCATGCCGCTCCTTGATGCCCCGTTCGGTATAGCGACCGTTGCGGCACATGTCCCATTCGCCGGCGGCGCAGGCCATGCACGGCTCCGGGTCGGGCCGACGCACGATCCCGACGACGAGATCGCCGGGGACCAATCCGCAGCCCGCGGGCGCCGCCTCCACCGTCCCCAGCGATTCGTGGCCGAGGACCAGCCGGTGCTGGCCGGGAGGCGCCGAGCCATAGACGCCGGACAGGATCTCGCGATCGGTGGCACAGACGCCGAGCGCCCGCGTGCGCACCACGACCGCGCCGTCCGACGGCGGTGGTTCCGGGAGATCATCGAGCCGTGCCGAATTGGCGACGCCGGGCGAAACGGTGATTGCGCGCATTCCTTGCCTTGAGCCGGATTGTTTCGGTTCGCCCGCTGCCGCAGGATGCTCCTGACGCCACCTCTACGCCGGCCGCGAAAAAAAGTTCCCGCCGGCGCCGCAACGAAAGTCCGACCTTCGGCGTTAGCAATCTCGATGAAAAAGGACGCACGGCCATGGACGCAATCGGACGCACGCGATGGGCGATTGCGGAAGGGTATATTCCCTCGGAAAGCTCTTTTTCCGATCGCGCCCTGATCTCGCACGAGACTGCATGCATTCTTAATGCCGGGAACCGCGACGCGCACGTTGAAATTACCATTTTCTTCGCCGGGAGGGAACCGGTCGGTCCCTATCGCGTGACGGTCGGTGCGCGCCGTACACTACACCTGCGCTTCAACGACCTCCACGATCCTCAAGCGATCCCGCGCGACACCGATTACGCATCGGTATTCGAGTCGGACGTTCCGATCGTGGTGCAGCATACGCGGCTGGATTCCCGCCGCGCCGAGATCTCGCTGTTGTCGACCGTCGCCTACGCGGAAGCCTGATCTGCGTGGCTTGCTTCGGTTCCAGCGGCGAGGGCGGGGAACTTTTCGCAACGCGATACGTTGCGGTGAAAGCCGGTCCCCGGAGAGGAGCAATATGAAAATCGCGCAGATCGCACCGCTCATGGAGAGCGTGCCCCCGCGGCTTTATGGTGGAAGCGAGCGTATCGCTTCCTATCTCACGGATGAGCTCGTCGGCCTGGGTCACGAGGTCACCCTGTTTGCCAGCGGCGATTCGGTTTCCCGCGCCAATCTCGTGCGCTGCGTGCCGATGGCGTTACGTCTGGATGCCAGCGTCCGCGATCCGATTCCCTATTACATGCTGATGCTCGACCGCGTGCGCGAGCTCGCGGACGAATTCGACATTCTGCACTTCCACATCGATCAGTTTCATTTTCCGCTGTTTCGGCCGATCGCCAATCGAACCGTGACCACGCTGCACGGCCGGCAGGATCTGCACGATCTCAAGCCGCTCTATGTCGGTTTCAGCGACATGCCGCTGGTGTCGATCTCCAATGCCCAGCGCAAGCCGATACCCAATGCCAACTTCGTCGCCACCGTCTACCACGGCCTTCCGGCCAGTCTGCTCAAGCCGACCTACCGGCCGAAAGGCGGCTATGTGGCTTTTCTCGGGCGCATCTCCCCGGAGAAGCGGCCCGATCGTGCCATCAGAATCGCACAGGCACTCGGTATCCCGATCAAGATCGCCGCCAAGATCGACAAAGTCGACGAAGCGTATTTCCAAGAAACGATTGCGCCGCTGTTCAATCTACCGGGAGTGGAATATATCGGCGAGATCGACGAACGCGCCAAGAGCGCTTTCCTGGGCGAGGCGGGCGCGCTGCTGTTCCCGATCGACTGGCCGGAGCCTTTCGGATTGTCCATGATCGAGGCCATGGCGTGCGGAACGCCGGTGCTGGGCTTCCGCTGCGGCTCGGTGCCCGAAATCCTCGACCCCGGGGTGACGGGCCTCATCGTCGACACGATGGACGAGGCGATCAGGAAGCTGCCTCAGGTGCTTGCGCTCGATCGCCGTAGGGTCCGGCAGCGCTTCGAGCAGCGCTTTTCCGCGACGCGCATGGCCAAGGACTACGTTCAGGTGTATCGTGCGGCGCTCAAGCGGCCGTCTTTGCCGGAGCGTGCGGCCGCCGTGTCGAGGCTGGAGCCCGAGCTCGAAAAAGGAATGAACTGACAGGGGTTCCATGGCGATCGAGGGCGCCGCGCTCCCGAAAATATCGCCCGAGCTTATTCCCGAGGCCCCGTTCTACATTCCCGCAACGGGCCCGGCGACGCGGCCGCGCCGTGCGCTCAAGCACGACGATACCTTCCTGGTCGTCGACAGCCACGGCGACATCGGCGCCACGGCCGGCGGCACCGACGGCCTGTTTCACTGCGACACGCGCTTCCTCTCGCATCTCGAGTTCTTGCTCAACGGCATGCAGCCGTTGTTGCTCGGCTCCAACCTGCGCGACGACAACACGTTGCTGATGGTGGACCTGACCAATCCGGACGTGTATCTCGACGGTCATCTCGCGCTGCCCAAGGACACTTTGCACGTCGTGCGTACGATTTTTCTGTGGCGCGACACGGCCTATCAGAGGCTGGGCATCCAGAATCACGGCGACCGTCCCGTCGATCTGCACCTGACCATGCTGTTCGACAGCGATTTCGCGGATCTGTTCGAGGTCCGCGGGCTGCGACGCGAGCGGCGCGGCAGCGTACGCCGGCATGCGCTCCGATCGGCCGCCGCCGTTCTCAGCTATGAGGGCCTCGACGCCAGATTGCGACAGACGATCCTGCGCTTCGATCCGACGCCCAGCGAGATCACGGCAACGACGGCGTCCTATCGTCTCACACTGGTCCCCAAGGAGGTCGCGCGGTTTTGCATCACCGTCGGCTGCGGCGCACCGGAGCCGCCCAGCCCGATCGGATTGGCGCGCGGGCTGCGTGCGGTCCATCGCGATCGGCGCTCAGTGTCGCGCGACGCCGCCACGGTCGAGACTTCGAACGACCTGTTCAACGAGGTGCTGTGCCGGTCGATGTCCGATCTGTACATGCTGATGACCAACACGCCGCAGGGGCGCTATCCATATGCCGGCATCCCCTGGTATTCGACCACGTTCGGGCGCGACGGATTGATCACCGCGCTGCAGACGCTCTGGCTCGATCCGCACATAGCGCTGGGCGTGCTGCGGCGGCTGGCCGCGTTCCAAGCCAGGGTCGACGATCCTCCCTCCGACGCGCAACCGGGCAAGATTTTGCACGAGATGCGCGAGGGCGAGATGGCAACCCTGCGCGAAGTTCCGTTCGGTCTTTATTACGGCACCGTCGACGCGACCCCGCTCTTCGTGATGCTCGCCGGTCTCTATGCCGAACGCACCGGCGACCATGCCACCATCCGGGAACTGTGGCCGGCGATCGAGGCGGCGCTGTCCTGGATCGCCGGCCCGGGCGACCCCGATGGCGACGGGTTCGTCGAATACTACCGCGCCACCGAGCAAGGTCTCGCCAACCAAGGCTGGAAGGATTCCCAGGACGCGATCTTCCACGCCGACGGTCGCTTGGCGCAAGGTCCGATCGCGCTCGCGGAAGTGCAGGGCTACGTCTACTGCGCCATGCTCCTGGCCGCGCGCTGCGCCGAGCGCCTGGGACGGCGCGACCAGGCGGCGCACCTCAAGGCCCGGGCCGACGCGCTGGCAGAACGCTTCGACGCCGCGTTCTGGTGTCCGGAGCTCGGGACTTATGCCCTGGCGCTCGACGGCGACAAACGGCCTTGCCGCGTGCGCAGCTCCAATGCCGGTCAGGTCCTCTTCACGGGCATCGCCAAGCCCGAGCGCGCGGTCGAGGTCGGCCGCGGCCTGCTGCAACCGCAGTTCTTCTCCGGCTGGGGCATTCGCACGATCGCGAATACCGAGGCGCGCTACAATCCCATGTCCTATCACAACGGCTCGATCTGGCCGCACGACAACGCGCTCATTGCGCTCGGGCTCGCCCGCTACGGCCTCAATCGCTGTGTCGAACGCGTGTTCAAAGGCTTGTTCGACGCGGCGACCTATATGGAGATGCGGCGGTTGCCGGAATTGTTCTGCGGCTTCCAGCGCGGCCGCGGACGCGGGCCCACACTCTATCCCGTCGCCTGCTCGCCGCAGGCATGGGCGAGCGCGACTCCGTTCACGCTGATCGAGGCTTCCCTCGGGCTGCAATTCGATCCTGCCGCCAACGAGATTCGCCTGCGCAACCCTCACCTGCCGTCTTTCCTCGACGAAGTGGTGCTGCGGAATTTGCAGCTCCGGCAATCGAGCGTCGATCTCAAGGTGCGCCGCCACGCCAACGACGTCTCGGTGGAGATATTGGAGCGACGCGGACAGGTTCACGTATCGATCGTGTACGGTTGAGCCCGCCGGGGCGAACTCGTCCCGGCCGCTGGGGACTACCGATCTCGAACATTGCCGGCTTGCGCGTGCCGGCGATGGGCATCCGCGAACCCCCGCAACGCTCTCAAGGTCCGAAGTGGCCTTCGGTCGAACGCTACGCGCTCGCCGAGCGGCCGCTGCCACGGCACTCACGGCCACAATTCCTTGCCGGTCCGGATTGGCGTATGCTTTCCTGCTGCGCCAACGAGACAAGCCCAAGGAAACAGGCTCATGACAGCACATTTTCGGGATCGGTTGGCGAGCGCGCTCGTCGCCGTGATCTTGCTCGCACTCTCCCCTCACGGCGCCTGGTCGCAGACGACGAGAACGATCAAGATCATCGTGCCCTACGCCCCGGGCAGCGGCCCCGACATCCTGTCGCGCCTGATGGCGGACCGGATCGGCCGGACGCAGGGACCGACGGTGGTGGTGGAAAACCGGCCGGGCGGGGGCACCGTGATCGGCACCGAAGCGGCTGCGCGCGCGGAGCCGGATGGCAACACGGTGTTGCTGGTGGCGAATTCGTTCGCCGTCAACCCGGCACTGAAGCGTGGGAATTACGATCCCTCGACCAGCTTCGAGCCGATCTGCTATTTGGCGGCGACGCCGATGGTCCTCGTCGTCCTGGGCGCATCGCCCTACAAGACGCTCGCCGATCTCATCGCCGCTGCGCGCGCCAAGCCCGGCGAGCTGGCGTTTGCGAGCGGCGGGCCCGCGTCCTCCCTGCACATCGCCATCGAGGTGCTCAAGCGTGCGGCCGGCATCACCATCTCCTACGTGCCGTATGGCGGCACCGCGCCCGCGATCAATGCGCTGATGGGCGGTCATGTCGCGGCGGTGTGGGCGGACTATCCCACGGTGGTATCGCAGTTGAAGTTGGGCACCCTGCGCGGGCTCGTCACCACGTCGCCGGCGCGGGTCGAGACGCTGCCCGATGTGCCGACGCTTGCGGAGACCGGCCTCAGCAAATACGAGGCGGACATTTTCTACGGGGTCGTGGCGCCCGCGAAGACCCCGCCTGAAACCCTCTCGCAGCTTGCCGGTTGGTTCAGCGCGGCGCTCAAGGCCCCCGAGATGAAGCCGAAGCTTGCCGAGCAGGGACTCTTCCCGGTCGGAATGTGCGGCGTCGAATTCGGCGACTTCGTGCGCAAGCAGGTCGACGAATACGGCCGGATCATTCGCGAGGCGAATATCACAGCCCGGTAGCCGCCGGTCGGGCGCTGGTGACGAGCGCGCGAGCTAAGGGCTTCCGCAATGCCGCCGACAGGCGGCGTAACCGGACCGCGCCGGCGCCTGCGGTCCGTGCCCGAGCAGAAGGGAGCGTCACTCGGACAGTGGTGGCGGTGGGCGGTGCGAGCCAAAGACTTTCGATACCATCGAACCGGCGCCCTTGCCGAGCGTAGGACGCGTGATCGCACGGCGATCCTTCAGGACCCCGATCGTAACGCCGAGCCGCTCGACCTTTGCGACGACGCTTCCGTCGAGCGCTGCGTCGCAATTCATGTGGGTCGGAGCGATGAAGAAATCGGCGCTCGGCCAGTCCGGCGTCCATTGCAGTCGCGGATCGCGCCCGGCTTCCTTTGCGAACGAGACTCGTTCGCCGCACACGGCAATCCGGTAGGTGTCCAGGACAAGGGGGTGGCGAGAACGATTCGTGCGGTCGAGATACGTTTCGAGGTCTTTGACGACCTCGGGCATGATATCGACCCAATAGTCCATCACGTACCGCCGTGAAGCCCCTTGCAGCCCTCCAACCAGCGGATTGTAAAAGAGATATTCGTAGGGATGCAGCCGTATAAGCACGAGCGCATTCCATGAAAATGCCACGCCGGCGAGGATCGACGCGCCCGCTGCGATTGATCGATGCGAGCGCGCCAGGGCCGTCAGCCCCCGGTCGAGCCCAATGCCCGCCAGGATCGAAAGCGCTGGCACCACGAACAGGAAATGGCGCAGACCGGTGAACGCCGGCCCATGCCCTACGAATTGACAGATCAGCGGAAAAAAGGCTGCGACGGCAACAAGCGCGATCTCATTGCGCCTATCATATATCGAGCATGCATGTCCGAGCCGCGGCACCGCCGCAACCAACACGGCAACGGCCGCGCCGAAGAGTGTGGTCAGGGGGACTTTTATCGCGACATAGATCGACACATACGATCGCGGCGATGTCGCCATCTCGTATTGTTGGCCGGCAAGCATAGTGTGGATGTGATAGTGGAATTCCGCAAAGCTTATCATTGCCCGGATCGGATTGAACGGACTAAGCGCCGCCCACGGCCACGCCGCGATCATGATGATGTAGGCGAGCAACAGCGCAGGGATGAATGCAAGTGTCGCGCTCCACACGAAGCGAAAGCTGGTGCGCAGGTGGCTGGATATCGGATGTGGCACGCGGATCAGGATCGCAACTCCCACATATACGAACAGCAGCAGGGCGAGGACTTTGATGCCCAGCGCAGCTCCGGCCACGACACCGAAGCCGAGGACGAGCGAGCGACGGGGATGCGGTAATTCGCGCGATATGCGAACGAGAAAATAGATCGCGCCCGTCATGGCGGCCGCGAGCGGGATGTCCTTGGTGTGATTGAACATGGCGCCGTACCAGCAACCACACAATGCAAGCGCCGCTGCTGCAATCAGGGCGGCACGCGGGCCCGCAATCAGCCGTGCGGTCGCCCATGTGGCGCCAATCCCGGAAATTCCGATCAGAGCACACAGGATATGGCGCAGATCGTAGGCATTGATTGAGAGATGGCGGCTCAGCGACACCGCGATGATGTCGAAGAGCCCGCCATAGAGGTACAGATTGTCAAATTGGAACAACGACTGGTCGGTAAAGCCGCTCGCATAATAGGCCAGGATCAATTCGCCGTATCGATGCTGCACGCCTTCGTCATTGGACACCGCATAATCTTTAAAGCTGAAGATAACGATGACCACGAGCGCGGCCAGGAGGAAAGCTCCCGCGATATCGAATCCATTGAATTGTCCGAACCCGGAAACCGGTCCGAAACGACTGTTTGTCGCCGTAATCTTGACTTGCGGCAATTCCTCGACGCGTCTGTCCGGAAGCAGGTTTTTGCGCTACTTTTTTGAGACCGCCGGACGCCCGACACGCTCCTCCCAACCTCGCCTCGACCGGCAGCATGCTTTCGGACGCTGCGCAAGTGGGTGTATCGCCGCACTATCGAGTAGATCGCCTTGCTCTCCGTCTCCGAACGACGGAACGAAGAGTTGTGCTTTTGCAACACGATCCAGCTCGGGCGCGTTGCCTGTCTTGCAAGAGGAGGCGGCCTCCATGACCGGCTTTCGAGTAACGGGCGCCGGCCAGGCCAAGATTTCCACGGCGACCCGGATCGTTCGCCGCAACGCGAGCGCAACACCGCTACACGTGTCCGCGGACATCTGCGTGCTCGGCGCCGGCATCGCCGGCGTCTCGGCGGCGCTCGAGGCGGCGCGTCTCGGCCGCAAGGTCGCGCTGGTCGACGCCCTTCCCGCCCTGGGCGGGCAGGCGGTCAATTCGATCATCGGCACGTTCTGTGGCTTGTTCGCCAACGGTACGCACGGCTACCAGTTCACCCACGGCATCGCCGACCACATTCTGCGCGATCTCGGCGCGCAGGGCGCGCTGCACTATCGCCGTGGCGGGCCGTCCAACACGACGGTGGTGATGTACGACGAAATCGCGCTGTCGCGATGGGTCGAGGAGGCCGTCCGCAAGGCCGCCATCACCGTGCTGCTCGGCGCGATCCTGCGCGCTGTAACGCGCGACGGCGCCCGCGTGCGCCAACTCGATCTCGCTACCCGCTACGGCGACGTCAAGCTCTCGGCTGCCGGCTTCGTCGACGCCACCGGGGACGCGGCGCTGACCTGGGAGGCGGGCTTCTCATGCCGCGAGCACGCCGACGGTCCGATCTACGGTACGCAGATGATGGTGCTCGAAGGCATCGACGAGACGCGGCAACCCGGCCGCGAGGAGTTGACCGCACGCGCCCGCGCCAAAGCTTCGGCCTATGGATTGGTGCGGACCGACGGCTTCGCTTTCATCTTTCCCGGCCGCGCCACGGCACTGGTGAACCTCACCCATGTCGAGACCCCGCTCGATCCGGTCGCGGCGTCGCAGAATGCCCTTGCCGGCAAGGCGCAGGCAGACCGGGTACTGCACTTCCTCAAGTGCGAATATCCCGACGCCTTCGGCCAAGCGCGCGTGCGCAGCTACGGCCTGCCCGGCATTCGCCAGACGCGCTGGATCGCCGGCCGGACGCAGCTGACGGTGGACGAAGTGCGCGCCGGCACGCCGTTTGCCGACGCCATCGCCCGCACCGCCTGGCCCATCGAACTGCACAATCGGGCCGACGGTTATATCTGGGAGCCGTTTCCCGACGACCACGTGCATTACGTGCCCTTCGGCAGCCTGGTCCCGGCCGAGGCCGACAACATCGTGGCCGCCGGGCGCTGCATCGACGGCGACAGCGCGGCGCTCTCAAGCGTGCGGGTGATGGGCCCCTGCATCGCCATGGGCGCGGCCGCCGCGCATGCGCTCGATCTCGCCGGCAGCGGCAGCGTAGCGCAAATCGACATCGCGGCGCTGCGCAAACGCGTTCGCGACAATGTCGAGCGGGTCGATTAGATCGAGTCCGGTAGTTGGTGCAACCGCCGTCCCGCGCAAGCGGAGCCCGTTACCGCCTGCTCGGGACCATGGATTCCCGCCGTCACGGGGACCCCGGCAGTAAGGCAATGCCGGCGCCGGCGGCCCCTTCACTCCGCCGCGCCGGCCATCTCGCGCGCCGCCAACCGCCGCCGCTTGGTCTCCGACAGCACGGGCTCCAGATTGAACAGCCGGCGGGCGTTCTCGCCGAGGATGTTGCGCTTGGTTTCGATGCTGAGCAACGGCAGGTCGTAGATCGTACTCGGCAGATCCATGTCCCAATGCGGATAGTCCGAGGAGTAGAGCAGCTGGGTCTCGGCATTGATCATCTCGAAAGTGAGCTCCAGGGCCTTGCGATTGTTCACCATCTCCATCGGCTGCGAGGTGAAATACATGTCGCGCATGTAGTCGCTCGGCTTCTTCTTGAGCAGCGCGCAGTCCGACGTGCGCATCATGTATTCGTTGTCGAGGCGCTGCATCAGGAACGGGATCCAGGCGAGCCCGCTCTCGATCCAGATCGTCTTGAGGCGCGGGAAGCGCTCCGGCATGCCGTTCACCACCCAGTTGGTGAGATGCAGCATGTTGTGCCAGGTGAATCCGAGCGCGTGCACCGCGATGAAACGGTTGGTCATCGACAGACCTGAATCCGCCCAGTTGAAGGCGGCATGAAACGCGAGCGGCAGGTTGCGTTCCTGCAGCGCCGCGTAGGTCTTGGCATAGGCATTGTCGTAGACGCCGCGATAGTGCGTCGCAGTCACCATGAAGCCGATCACGCCCTTGCGGTCGGCGAATTCCAGCACGGTCTTGTGGCAGGCCTCGGGATCGTTGAAGGGGAGGTAGAGCATCGACTTGAAGCGCTCCTCCTCGCCGAGGATGCAGTCGCAGAGCCAGCGGTTGTAGGCCTGCGCCATGCCGACCTCGACCTCGACCCGCGGGCAGGCGGCGAGATTGAGCATGGGAGTGGGGAACATGCAGGCGATGTCGACGCCCATGGCGTCCATCCACCGCCGCATCAGGGTGATGTCGCGGTGCGGCGTGGGCGGCACCTTTTCGATCCGGCGCCCGGGATAGCGGGTGATGCGCCCACCCAGCTCCTGATAGGAGCCGTCGGCCGAAGCAATGCCGCCGCGCGCCATGCCCTGATATTTGGCTTCGTGGCGCAGCACCGGGTCCTCCATGTATTGCAGGATCTCGCCGAAGGCCTCGGTCTCGTAGTGATGGCAGTCGACGTCGACGATGAGGAAATCCTCGTAGCGGCGCTCGACCGCCTGCTCCGCCGCGTGCGCGAGCAAGGTGGTGGTATCGAACTCAGCGGCGGCGAGGTCGCGGAAGTTGCCGGCGTGCACGTTCATGGGAGATCCTTTCCTCAAATCCTGTCAGCCGCGCGGATTGGGCTGCCCGCCGATCCGCGACATCGCCTGCCAGGCGCCGAGCTCGAACACCGCGAGCCCCGCAGCGTCGAGCATGGCGCTGGCGCCGATCACCACGTCGGTCGGCGTGACGCCGCTGTTGCGGCCGAACGGCCGCGGCGCCGGGCCGGCCTGTGCCTTGGCGGCGAACAGCCTGACCACGCTGGCAAAGACCTGGCCAAGCGAATCGTCGGGAATGTCGTCGAGACGGTTTTCATCGATGGCGTCGGCGCAGCGCGCGGAGATTTCGCTCGCCAGCGCGCCGAAATCGGCGGCGGTCTGCTCAGACGGCGACATAGACCTCTCCGTTGCGCTCGATCACCCGGAACTTCTGCAACCGCAGCCGCTTGTCGGCGACATGCACGCCGTCCGACAGATGGAACTCGTAGCCGTGCCAAGGACACACGATGTGCATGTCGGCGTGATCGAAGGTCTTGCCGTGATAGACTCCGTTCTCGTCGATCAGCTCCTTCACCTGCGGCATGCGCAACCCCTCGCAGGCGGGCCCGCCCTGGTGCGGGCAGTGGTTGCGGTAGGCGTAATACGTCCCGCCGTGGCGGATGACCCCGATCTCGACCTTGCCGGCGCGCACGATGCGCACCCCGCCCTCGGCGATCTCGCCGTCGCGGCATACCAGCATTTCGGCCATCGATTGCGCGCTCCTCAGTCTGCCAGAGTGATGCTATCACATTGTTGCTGCCTGCCGTTGAGCTTCGACAGGTCGAAGTGCCGCCGACGTGGCATGTCGGCGGGTCGTAGCGGCGCCCCGAACCGCCGGCGCCGCATCCCTGCCGATGCAGAAGGAAATCCGAATGGTGGGGCTCTGCCGCGACGCATATTTGCATTCGGCACGGAAAAGAAGGAGCTTCCCGTCCGGCGCCGCTCTCCCGCAATGGTAGAAATGCCTCTAGCTTGCCGCCGATGACGGACTTCGACGAAAAAGCACGTCCCGCGACCTTTCGCTTCATCGGCAGGCCCGTCGTCCGCAAGGAGGACGCGCGGCTGACCACCGGCCGCGGCCGGTTCAGCGACGATTTCAGTCTCGCCGGCCAGGCCCATGCGGTGATGGTGCGCTCTCCCCACCCCCATGCGCGCATCCGCGGCATCGACGCCGCGCGTGCCAAGGCGATGCCGGGCGTGCTCGCGGTAGCCACCGGCGCGGACTGCCTGGCCGACGGGCTCGGCGCCATTCCGCACGACCCGCTGCCGAAAACCAGATACGACATGAAGCTCGCTGCTGCCGGCGGCGGCGCGGTGTTCATCGGGCCGCACCTGCTCCTGCCCGCCGACAAGGCGCGCCACGTGGGCGAGGCGGTGGCGATGGTCGTGGCCGAGACGTTGCCGCAGGCGCTCGACGCCGCCGAAGCCGTCGCCGTCGACTACGAGATGGTGCCGGGCGTCTATCATTCCGAGGACGCGATGCGGCCCGCGGCGCCGGCCGTGTGGGACGAGGTGCCGGACAATATTCCCGTCGACACCTGGTTCGGCGACAAATCAGCAACGGATGAGGCGTTCGCGCGCGCCGCCCACGTGGTGGCCATGGACTTCCAGATCGACCGCATCACCGGCGTACCTCTTGAGCCACGCGCCGCGCTGGGCGACTACGATACCGGAAGCGGTCGCTACACGCTGCATGCCGGCAGCGGCGGCGCGGTGCGGCAGAAGCGCGAGCTTGCCGCCGTGCTCGGCATCGCCCCCGAACGGCTGCGCGTGCTCTCCTACGACGTCGGCGGCAATTTCGGCACCCGCAACCGGGTCTTCGTCGAGTTCGGGCTCGTGCTCTGGGCCGCGCACAAGCTCGGCCGACCGGTCAAGTTCACGGCGACGCGCTCGGAGGCGTTTCTGAGCGACTACCAGGGCCGCGACCTCGTCACCAAAGTCGAG
>JBAUOM010000334.1:0-13534 GCA_049579765.1 Xanthobacteraceae bacterium | reverse complement strand
TCATCAGCACGGCGGTCGGGCTCGCCTCGATCGAGCAGGAGAAGATTCATCTCGCCCGTTCGATGGGATTGGGAGCGGCCGCGACTTTCTTCAAGATTCGGCTGCCGAGCGCGTTGCCCTCGGTCTTCGGCGGCCTCAAGATTTCGATCACGCTGGCGGTGGTCGGCGCAGTGGTCGGGGAATTCGTCGGCGGCGACGCCGGATTGGGTTACCTGCTCATGGTGGCCAACGGCAACATCGACACCCCGCTGCTGTTCGCCGGGCTGGTCGCACTGACGGTTCAGGGCGTCGCACTCTATTTCCTGGTGGAGCTGGTTGAACGCCTGGCCATCCCGCGGCAGACGGCCGCGGCGGTCGCGGGTCTGGCATGATCGCAGCGCCGCGGTCCAAGTGGGCGAACAAGCGAGCTGCGCCGATGTCGTCCTATCGCAGCTTCGTCCGGCCGCTCCTGTTCCGGCTGCCGCCCGATCAAAGCCACGCCATCGCGCAGCTCGCGTTGCGCTCGAGCCTGCCGTGGCGAGGAGTGGCCGCCATTGCCGGACTCGAGGTCGACGACCCGCGGCTGCGAACGCGGTTTGCCGGCGTCGATCTTCCCGGTCCGGTCGGACTGGCGGCCGGGTTCGACAAGAACTGCGAGCTCGTCGGCGCCCTGTCGCATCTCGGCTTCGGGTTCCTGACGGTCGGCTCGATCATGCCCGAGCCCCGCATCGGCAATCCGTTCCCGCGCCTCGTTCGTTATGCGCAGACCGAATCGCTCGCCGACGCGATGGGCGTGCCCAGCCGGGGACTCGCGTATTGTGTGGCACGGCTGAGCCGTCTGAGCGCTCGCAAGGTGCCGGTCTTCGCCAATATCGGCGGATTTTCCGCGCAAGCGATCGCGGCGAGTTTCTTTGCCGTGGAGCCGCACGTCGACGGCGTCGAGATCAGCCTCATGTGCCCGAACCTCCTGCGCCCCGGCGAGCGCTTCGACGACCTCGGGTTGCTCGAGGAAATCCTCAAACGCGTTGCGCCGCGACGCAAGCCGGCAATCGTCCGCGTTCCGAACGATACCGCCCGATCCACCGACCGTGTCGCCGAAATGGTCGAACGTTGCATCGAGGCCGGCGTCGAAGGCCTGAAGGTCGGGGGCGGACGGCCGGTGGCCGAGCCGCGTCTCGGCGCGAAGCAGGGGACGCTGCACGGCCGCGCCATCTTCGACGCGGCGATGGAAAACGTCGCGCGAGCGGCCGCAGTAGCGCGCGGACGCATTGACATAAAAGGGAATGGCGGGGTGAGCAGCGCCAGCGACGTCATCGCCATGCTGCGCGCCGGCGCGTGCTGCGTCGATTTGTATTCTTCGTTCATCTACCAGGGCTGGAGCGTTGCGCGCGACATCAACCGGGAGCTGGCGCCGACCTTCGGTCGGCTCGCGGCGCGGACCGGAGGCGCCGGCGCTCGACGCGTCGGAGCCTAGCGCAAATGTCCGAGCGCGAGACGATCCACCTGGCCGCCGATCTGTCGTTCCTTCATACCGATTACTTGTGGAGGATACCGGGCTCCTGGGTCGGTTATCCCTACTACAGCACGTCCGACTTCTACGAGGATGTCGCGCGCATCGCGGCGCGCGGGATGATGGATCTTTTGTTCTTCGGCGACAACGGCGGTACGTCCGAGGATTACGGCGGCGATCACCGCGCGGTCGTTCGACTCGGCGCCAAATGGCCGCGGCATGACATGACGCCGATGATCCCGTTACTGGCGCGGGTGGCGTCCGGCGTCGGCTTCGCACTGACGATGTCGACGACCTATCATCATCCGTTCCACGTCGCGCGGGTATTCAACGCCCTCGACCACGTGACCCGCGGCCGGATCGCCTGGAACGCCGTCACCTCGGCCTACAAAGGCGAGGCGGCGAATTGGGGCTTCGACATCCTGATGGATCACGACGAGCGCTACCTGCGTGCGCAGGAGCATCTGCATGTGGCTTGCGCACTCTGGGACAGCGTCGAGGCCGATGCCTTCGTCTTCGACCGCGAGCGCGGCATATTCGTCGATCCCGAGAAGGTACATCGGCTCGACTTTCGCGGGAAATATTTCAACGTGCGGGGCCCGCTTCCCGCCTTGCCGTCACCGCAGCAACGCCCGGTCATCATCCAGGCGGGGCAATCGGGGCCCGGAATGGACCTCGCCGCCAAATATGCCGACATGCAATTCAGCACCCGGCGCACCCTGCCCAGCATGAAGCAGCATCGCGCCGCCATCGACGCCAAGCTGGCTTCGTTCGGGCGCCAGCCCCGCGACCTCGGAATCCTCTGGTCCGTCCGCATCCAGGTCGCCGAGTCGGAGGCGCAGGCGCGCGAAAAGGAGCGACAGTTCCTGGATTCGATTCCCCCGGAAGCCGGCCTGATCGAAATGTCGCAGCAATTCGGCGTCGATTTCTCCACGGCCAAGCCCGGCATGCGCCTGGCCGACTTCGCGGACCAAGTGGTGTCGCAGCGCGGCAACCTCGGAAGCTTCGAGGAAATGCTGAAGACAACAGATCCGAACATCACCGTTGCCGAATTCGGGCGCACCTTCATGACCGAGCGGATTCTCGTCGCCGCCGGCACGCCGAAAGCCATTGTCGACAAGCTCGAGCACCTACACTACGACACCGGCGCCAACGGCGGATTCATCCTGGGCCGTGGATTTCATGCCATGGACAATATCCGCGAATTCGTCGAGCGGGTCGTGCCAGAGCTGCAACGGCGCGGTCTGTCGAAGACGAAATACGGTGGAACGACGCTGCGCGAGAACCTCAACGACTGAGCCGCGGCCGATCGAACCTCTAGTCCGGGATTGCACTTCCGCTGAAATTCGCGATGAAAAGAGCTCGACCAGGAATTAATGACATCAAGGCGGCTCGAAGGTAAGCAGGGGATGCCAAACCGCGCGCAGCCCCTCCGAATGCGCCCATCCGAACGACATCAAGCATGAACAATCCTGGCAAGATCACCTTCGTCGGACGCTCCATCCCACGGCGCGAGGATCACCGCCTGCTGACTGGCCGTGGGCAATTCATCGCCGATCTCGAGCTGCCAGCGATGCTCCACGCGGTATTCGTCAGGAGCCCGCTGGCCCACGCGCGCATCAAGGCGGTCGACCTCTCGCGTGCCGCAGCGGTCCCCGGCGTGGTCTATGCCCTCAGCGGAATCGAGCTCGCGCGACTCTTGCCGCCGGTTCCGGACACACAGCTCTCGCTACCGAGGAAATGGACGACGCTGGTGCAGCACGAGTTCATCAATCCCCAGCAGCCGCTGCTCGCCCACGACAAGGTGCGACACGTCGGGGAAGCCATCGCGGTCCTCGTGGCGGAAAGTCGATACGCCGCGGAGGATGCGGCACAGTTGGTCGGGCTCGATCTCGATCCGCTGCCGGCCGTGGTCGACCCCGAGGCTGCCTTGCGGGCCGGCGCGACCATCGTCCACGAGAAATTCGCGACCAACCTCATCGGCGCTTTCAGCGTCGGCAAGGGCGATACCGACGCCGCGTTCGCGCGCTCCCCGCACCGGCTGCAACGACGATTTCATCATCACCGCTACATCGCCGCGCCCATGGAATGCCGCGGCGTGGTCGGCCTGCACGACCCGCGCACGGATTCGGTGACGATCTGGTCGGCCACCCAGGTCGTGCATTGGGTACGCCGCGAGGCGGCCGCGGTCCTGCAGCTGCCGGAGGCGCGGGTGCGCTGCCTCGCGCTCGACGTCGGCGGCGGCTTCGGCGTCAAGGGGCACGTCTACCCGGAAGACCTGCTGATCCCGTTCCTCGCGCGCAAGCTCGGGCGGCCGGTGCAATGGATCGAGGATCGCCGCGAGCATCTGATCTGTTCGTGTCACTCGCGCGACCAGACTCACGATGTCGAGGTCGGGTTCGACGGCGAGGGCCGCATCCTGGCGCTGCGCGACCATTTCATCGTCGACTGCGGCGCCTGGAATCCGATCGGGGCCGGCGTGGTCTACAACACCGCCGTCCATCTGCTCGGCCCCTACAAGATCGATGCCGTCGCGATCGAGGCGCGGATCGCCGCCACCAACAAGGTTCCGAACGCGCCGTACCGGGGCGCCGGCCGGCCGGAAGCGGCCTTCGCGATGGAGCGGACCATCGACCTCGTTGCCGGCGTGCTCGGCCTCGAGCCCGCCGAGGTGCGGCTGCGCAACATGATTCGCGCCGACGAAATGCCCTACCGCGTGGGCATGCCGTATCGGGACGGCGAGCCGATCGTCTATGATGGCGGCGACTATCAGGGCGCGTTGCGTAAGGCACTCTCCGCGCTCGGCGGCGTTGCGGCGTTTCGCGAGCGCCAGCGGGCGGCGCGCCGCGACGGTCGCTACCTCGGTCTCGGCATCGGCTGCTATGTCGAGGGAACCGGTGTGGGTCCGTTCGAGAGCGCAACTGTGCGGATCGATCCTTCCGGCAAGATCTTCGTCTCGTCCGGCGCTTGCCCGCAAGGCCAGGGCATGGAGACGATCTTTGCGCAGGTCGTGGCCGATGCCTGGTCGGTCGTTCCCGACGACGTGGTCATGACGCTGGCGGACACGGGGGCGATCGCCATTGGCTTCGGCACGATCGCGAGCCGCAGCACGGTGACCTTGTCGGCGGCCATTCACGGCGCGAGCGAAAGGCTGCGCGCGAAGGTCTTCGCGATCGCCGCCAACGTGTTGGAATGCGCCACGACCGACCTCGAGCTGCGCAACGGCGCCGTCGGCATCGTCGGCGTGCCGGGTGCCGAGCTGTCTCTGGCCAAGGTGGCGCAGGCGGCGCGACCGGGCTGGGACCACGGCCGTCCGCCCGGCGTCGATGCCGGGCTGGAGGAGACCTACTACTACGAGCCGCCGACCGTCACCTGGTCCTACGCGGTGCACGCCGCGGTGCTGGAGGTCGACATCGAGCTCGGGCGCGTGAGCATCGAGAAATATGCCATCGCGCACGATTGCGGCGTCGTCGTCAATCCGATGCTGGTCGAGGGGCAGATCGCCGGCGGCGCCGCGCAAGGTATCGGCGGCGCGTTGCTGGAAGAGATCCACTACGATTCCACGGGACAGCCCCTCGTGGGCTCTTTCATGGATTACATGCTGCCGACGGCATGCGAGATACCCGAATTGCATCTCATCCACCAGCATTCGCCTTCGCCGCTCAACCCGCTCGGCGTCAAGGGCGTCGGCGAAGGCGGCCCGATCGCGCCGCCCGCTGCAATCGCGAACGCGGTGTCCGACGCGCTTCGCCCCTTCAATGTCGCGTTCGATCGAACGCCGATAAAGCCGCAGCTCATCGAACAGGCCATCCGAGCGGCATCGCGCATCGGCTGACCGCGTGCTCCCGAGATCAGGATTTGCGACACTCGGCCGGGTTGCGCCTCGCGGAGGGGCAGCGGCACGCGACCGGGCCGCCGGGCTTGTTGGCACGCTCGCATGGTGCGGCCACGGCTGCACCATCGTTGCTGGCGGCAAGCCAACAATATGCCGCACATGCCGTGCGGGTCCGCCTGTCACGCCAGTATTCTCTTGCGGTACCGGCGACCGGCGATGGTTGCGTGGCGTGGACCTCGAGCGCAACGAGGCGGCGTATTTGCGGAGCCGGCCAAGCGTAGAGAAGGCCGGTCTGCGGCCACACCCCGAACCTTCTCGATCCACAGCCCACAAATGTGATATGCAGGGCACGCACGGTGTGAGGTTCGCCACACACGTCACCGCACGAAAGCGGGCATAAGGAGGACTGCCGGCAGCATGGAGGGTGCGCATGGAAAGCAGTCGCCGCCTATTGCCTCGCCGCGACGGCAATCGCCGGTTCCCACCCGTGCGGGCGCCAAACGCTCCAAGTGGCTCGCTCCAAGTGGCTCCCGGCGATCTATGCACTCTCGGGCAAGGCGATCCGACAAGCCGACCCGGCTTTCCTCGGATGCGGCTTCTGCCGATAATGCTTCAGCCTCGGCACAACGTGGTATTTCTCTTGCCTTGAAGATCGAGAGGGAGGACGCGACGAAAAGCCGGCTTCGATATCTGCAGAGAGATCGAAGGCGATAAGCGACTGGACTTGGTAATACCTCATGGAATGCTTGGACTGTCAGGCGGCTAATTCCGATGGTGCGCGCTTCTGCACGCGGTGTGGCGCAGCGCTACCCACCAAGTGCACACACTGCGGCGGTGCGAATCCCCCGGAAAGCAGATTTTGCGGCGGCTGCGGCACGCGCTTGGCGGGACCGGCGCCGCGGTCCAGCGGTACCGGAGCGGCGATGCCGATCGGGCTCGCAGAGGCTCCGAGTCGCAGCTTCATTTCCGTCGGCGAGCGCCGGCACCTCACGGTTCTCTTCTGCGACATCGTCGGGTCGACGTCGCTTGCCAAGTCGCTCGATCCGGAGGATCTCAACGAGATCACGCGCCGCTACTATGACTGCTGCACCGACGCGATCGGACAGTTCGGCGGCCTCGTCGCCAACTACATCGGCGATGGCGTCATGGCGCTGTTCGGATACCCGCGTGCTCACGAGGACGCCGCCGAGCGAGCGATCCACGCCGCACTGACCATCACTCGCACCATCCGGGCGGCGAGCAGCGCGAACGAGACGCCCGTCAGGGTGCGAGTCGGGATTGCGACCGGCCTTGTCGTCGTCGGCGAAGACGGCACGCAGCCCTCCACCAAGGAGAAGACGGTCGTCGGCGAGGCACCCAATCTTGCGGCGCATCTGCAGTCCGCCGCACAGCCGGACCAGGTCCTCATTTCCGACGCGACGCGCCGGCTCGTCGGCGACGTCTTCAAGCTCGAAGAACGGACGCTGGACGATCTCAAGAGCGCGCGGCAGTCGGCGACCGCGTGGCATGTCATCGCAGAGAAAGAGACGGCTAGCCGTTTCGCCGCCCACGTCGTGAATCTCACGACGTTCGTCGGCCGAGATCAGGAAGTGGCCTTGCTGACCGACCGCTGGCACCAGGCGGTCCAGGGCGAAGGGCAGGTCGTGCTGCTTTCGGGAGAAGCGGGAATCGGCAAGTCGCGCATCGTCGAGGCATTCCGTCAAGCCGTTTCGGAGGAAGCGAACGTCACGCTGCGCTACCAGTGCTCGCCCTATCACATCGACAGCGCGCTCTATCCGATCATCAGCCGGCTCGAACACGTCGCGGGCCTCGCCGCCGACGATTCACCAACGGTGAAGCTCGCCAAGCTGGAGACGTTGCTGCGGCGCGGGGGTACCGCGTTGGAAGAAGCGCTTCCGCTTTTCGCCGACTTGCTGTCGATTCCGACGGGCGGCCGCTATCCGCCGCCCGATCCCGATCCGCAGCGCCGGAAAGAGCGGACGCTGAACGCCCTTCTGGACGACCTGGCCAGGCTGGCACAGGCAGGGCCGGTGCTCATCATGCTCGAAGACGCGCACTGGGCCGATCCCACCACGCTCGATCTGTTCAGCCGGACCATCCTGCGGATTCCGGAGACGCGCGCGCTGCTGGTGCTGACGTGCCGGCCCGAGTTCAAGGCCCGGTGGATGGGGCATCCTCAGGTCACCACGCTGATCCTGAACCGATTGGCGCGCCGGCACTGCCGGGCCATGGTCGAGTCGATCGCGAGCAAGGCCATGCCCGCCGATGTCATGGAACAGATCATCGCCAAGACCGATGGCGTGCCGCTGTTCGTCGAGGAACTGACCAAGACGGTTCTGGAGTCGGGCTTGCTGCAGGAGAAGGATAGTGCCTGGCTGCTCACCGAGCCGCTTCCGGCGCTCGCCATCCCGGCCACCCTGCAGGACTCGCTGCTGGCGCGGCTCGACCGGCTCTCGTCGGTCAAGGAGGTCGCCCAGATCGCCGCGAGCATCGGCCGGGAATTTCCGTATTCTCTGCTGGCGGCGGTGTCCGACCTGCGTGAGCCTGAGCTCAAGGATGCGCTCGGCAAGCTGGTCGCGGCCGAGCTCATTTTTCCGCATGGCGCGCCGCCCGCTGCGAGCTACGTCTTCAAGCACGCGCTCGTGCGGGATGCCGCTTACGAGACGCTGCTGCGGAGCAGACGCAATCAACTGCACGGACGAATCGCCGAGGTTCTGGAAACCCGTTTCCCCGAGACGGCGGAGACCCAACCGGAAATCCTGGCCCACCACTATACTCACGCGGGCTTGACCGAGACCGCGGTGCAGTGGTGGCGCAAGGCCGGCGACCTTGCCATCCGGCGTTCGGCCAATCGCGAAGCCGCCACCCATCTGGGCCGCGCCATCGAGCTCCTTCACCTGTTGCCGGAGACTGGCGAGCGCGACGCGAGCGAGCTCACACTGCGCATCCAATTGAGCGGCCCGCTGATCGCGACCGGCGGCTACGTCACGCCGGAATTGACCGAGAATTACGCGCGCGCGTGGCAGCTCTGCACCAAGCTCGGCGATGACAGACACGCGTTTCCGGTGATGTACGGCCAGTGGGTGATCCCGTATGTGCGGGGGGACATGGCGACCGCCCTCGCCAATTCCGAGCGGTTCCTGGGGCGCGCCGAGCAGCAGGACGACATCGGACTTTTGATGATGGGGCACCGGATTTATGGCTCGTCGCTGGTATGGCGGGGCGATACCACGCGGGGATGCGAGCACCTCAAGCGCGCGCTGTCGATGTATCGTCCCGAGCACGACCAGCTCGCCTACGTTTTCAGCCAACACCCTCGCACGGCGGCGCTGGCGCATCTGTGCCTCGGGCTCCAGCATCTCGGCCATCTTGATCAAGCCATGGCCGCAGGATGGGACGCGATCACGGAAGCAAAGCGGATCGAGCATTTCAACTCAATTGCATATTCCCTGTGCTTCGTGAGCCTGCTCATCATGCTGCGGCTGGATGTGAAGACGCTCAAGCGCACCGCCGGCGAACTGCTCAAGCTCGCCGAGCAGAACAACGCGACCTATTGGGCGCGCTGGGCCAAGCCGATGTTGGGCTGGATCACCGCCCGAGAAGGCAACATCGAAGCCGGCATTCAGCAGATGCATCAGAGCACCGCAGAGCTGCAGGAGCAGGGGGCAAATCTTTGGGTGCCGCAGACCCTGCTGCTGGAGGCCGAAATCCTGGGCCGCGCCGGGCAGGTCGGAGACGCCAACCGGCTGCTTGATGAAGCCCAGGCGCTCATAGCGCCGCTCGACCAGCGATTCTACGAAGCCGAGCTGCACCGTGTCCGCGGCATGGTCACGCTCTGGGAGGGCCGTGACTTCGACGCCGTGGCCGCCAATTTCGACCGTGCGATCAATGTCGCGCGCCGGCAGAAGTCGCGCTTTCTCGAACTGCGCGCGACCACGAGCAAGGCGAGGCTCTGCCGCGAGCGCGGGCTGCGCGAACCTGCGCGCGCGCTGCTGGCGCCGATCTACCGCTCCTTCACCGAGGGCCTCGACACGGTCGACCTGGTCGAGGCACGCACGCTACTTGATGAGTTGATGTGATAGCGTAGAGCGCGTTCGCCGGTGCCGAGCCGCCGTCCGAGCAGCATACGGAACGTGACATGGCACCGCGGGTATGCTACCATAGATTGCAGTCTGAGAATATAGCAACCTTCTCGCAGCGAGTCGGATCGGGGGCACCATGTCTGAAGTCATTGTCCACAATGTCTTTTTCAAACCGCCGCTTGCCATTGCTCGTCTCGGAGGGAGCAGTACGCCGCTCGACGCCTTCACTTGGGACAGCGACAAGTCGATCCACGGCGCCAATCGTACCGTAATCCGACCCAATGTGACGCTGAAGGTGTTGGCCGACGGATCGCTGCGACCTTATCTCCCGAACGTCATTCAGTTTCGCGATGGCGATCTGCTGCGGCCGGTCGCGCCATTCTTCGAGCTCTGGGCGACTGTCGAGCGCAAGAGCGGCGAATACCGGGAAAGCCCACTCAATCTGGCACTTCTCAACGACGCAGGGATCTGGCTGGACAGTGTCGAATATACCGTGACGGTCGGCAATCGGAAGGCCCAGGTGCGGACTCGATCGGCGGCGTGCGCCTACATCGCCCGCATCAACACGATGGGCGACGACCACGAACGCAAGCCTCTCGACGCCTTCAGCCCCCACAATGCCGGCCAGGAGCCGCTCGTATTTCGGGACCGGCCGATCCGTCTGGGCGAGCTTCAGGTGATCAGACCCATCGCACGGCAGGCCATGGGCGTCGACCTTTCAGTCCTGCGGGTGCGCTTCACGCCGGCACGCGGTGAGGTCTATGGGCCGCCCACCGCGATTGCCGGACCGGCTTCGCCGCTCCCCCCCGGAGAGGCGCTCCAGGCGGTGACGCTCGGAGGCCGTCTGCACGACATCGTGCCGCAGCAGAATCGAATCCTCAATCCGAAGTCGTCGTGGTGCGGATATGTCATGGACAGCTTCGGACAGGAGGACCCGCAACCCTCCGACAGTTACGACGGCGCAAATGTCGGCGAGAACCGCTCCTGGGGCGTCGTCGACGACAGCTGCGACGGCATCATCGAAGTGCAGGTGGCCATCAAGGGCGTGCGCCACGTCGCCACGGCGCGTGTGCTCTCGAGCTGTCCGGACTACGCACCCGATCGCCGGCCGTTCAATTCGCTCGCGGACGATCTCGCCGATCGCGACAAAGGGCGGGTGGATATCGGCAATAGCGAGAGCGAGCTCAAGGAAGTGCAGGCGGAGCTCGCCGATTTGTTCGAGCGCGTCTTCGAGACGTCTTCCTTGATGAACCTCGATGCCCTGCGCGATCGCGCCATCAAAGAGAATCTCGGCGAAGCATCCCCGGGCGACTATCCGAAGGCGCCACACATCGATGAAAAATCGATGACCGCCGGCGACCAGCCGTATGCGGATGAGCTTGCGGCGGATCTGTTTCCCTACCCGGTGCCCCCGCCTTCCCCGTCCGGCCCTCAGCCGACCCCCCTGCCGTATTCGGACTTGGCGCATTTTCGGCACGGACCACTCTGCGACGAGGACACGCTGATCGATTTCCTGAGCGCCTATGCGGACCGCGTCAGGGACCTGATCCGTCCGCCGTTCGGCCGCTTCGCGGAACTGGCCGCGCCGAAGAAAAAACACAACTCAGCCCGTCGTTTCCGCGATCCGCGCGTCGAACGGGATGGCTACCATGACATGCGCATGCCGCCCTATATGCGCGACTCCGACCAGAACGCGCTGTCGATTACCTATCGCCAATATCACGCACTCATGGATCTTCTCGACAGGATCGCCACCGCGCCGTCCAAGGCCGCCGCTTCTAAGGCGGCAGCGAAAGTAAAGGCGGCGCTCGCCGCCGAACCGTCGGAGAGGGTGCCGCCCGAAGTCGCGCGGGCGCAGAGAATTGCAGCGAACGCGCGTCTCAAGCGCGAAGGTCCGATCACACGCCAGATCAAAGAGTTCACCAAGCGGCGCGAAGACAGCTGATTTCACGGGGGACATCCGATGCAAGAGAAAACGCAGCGGGCGCGGGCTCGCAAACTAGAACCGAAGCCCGCCGCGGCCCAGGCACCGAAGCCGGCAACAAGCCGCCCCGCGGACGAGAAATCCGGGCACAAGATATTTCCGCGCAACCTCACGGCGAAAGCCGACTATGTCGTCGCGGGTAACCCGATCGTCAGCCGCCCCGAAGACGCCGTCGCCAACTGCTTCCCCGGTCTCGAGCTCGACGTTCGCAACCTGGACCGGCGGTTCTTCCCCGGGCTCGTGTTCAACTTCGTTACGCCCGGAAACTTCGCCGTCAAAGGCATGCATTACGGCGCTAAGCTCGCTTACGTGGACGTGCTTGTTGATCCCGATCTGGGTCTCGACGCGGACACTGCTGCGCGCCTCGAGAGAACGCTCGGAATCAAGACGGGCGAAATCAGACACCTCTATGACAAGCTGGTCGACGATGGAGACAAGCTTGCAGAAGGAAAATGGTATCTCGACTGGATCAAGCAGGGCAAAGGGCGGCTATCGACGAAGTCTCTCGACGGCCACCAAGTCTGGCGTCTGATACGGGGACTGGAGCCCGGGCGCGTCGAAATCGGCTTGCGACAGAAGGAGGGCAAGGAGCGTGGCTCCGAGGTGAGGCTCAAGGGCTGGCGTCGTCTGTATAGCGATCCGACGACAGGGGTGATCAGCGGCGCCTATCAGCCGGGCGAATTGATGCAAGGCCTCTGTTCACCTTGGCAGCACGATTTTCGCGACTGCGCCTGCCACTACTGGCCTGCGAATCATCCGGACGTCGTCTTGGGAGAGGTCTATCCCGGAGAGCCGACGCTGCCGGGGGGTGACCCCCTCGATTCTGCACGAAACGTTCGCTTGGATTGGTTGCGGGAAGACCGTTCGCAGGGTCTGGCATCGGCGGCGCTCAACACCATTCAGCAAAACCGGCCCTATCAAATCGATCACTTCCGGATCAACCGCGGCTGGCAGGATCTCAGCATCGTGGTGGATGGACGGGAGGTCGGCGCAGTCTATGTGCCGACTGCGCTCGAGAATGCCAATCCCTTCGGCTCGCTCGAGGAGCTCCTTAACGAACTCCGGCTATGGCTCGCCCCGCTCGAATTGACGCTGATATTCGAATATCTCTATGCGCGCCTTTCGGTGCGCACATCCAAAGAAGTGCTGGATCGCGGCGGCGACAGAACGCTCGCCGGCATCGTGGACTTCGTCCGGTACAACCTGCTTCTGATTGCCACCAGTGAAATGCATCACCTGCGCTGGGCCAACGAGTTGCTTTGGAAGCTGTGCAAAGCGAACGATCTGCGTTTCACCCCCGTGCTCGAGGTCAGCCAGCTCGTTCCGAAGAACCCGATTGCACCCACCACCGCCGATCTCACGGCGGAAGCGATCCGCAACTATGTCAGGATCGAGCACAAGATCGAATTCCATCCGGCGCAACTCGACGCTCCCACCAAGGCGGCGCTTGCCAAATTCCGAGCCGACAGCCCCGCTGTCGAGCCCGGATTCCGGGAGCGCGCGCTTCGTCCGCTCACCAAGGACGTGATCGGCGACTTCATCGCGCTGGAGCATCCGAGCAGCTTCATCGACGGAGCTTATGCGCGGGTCATCGCCACATTGCGCCAGCCGAACTATCCAGGGGATTTGGTGGATGTCGCGACGCGGATTGCCAGCGAAGGCATGGAACACGAGCGTCACTTCATCGACATCAACAGCGCCCTCGCGCCGTTCGACGAGTCCGAATATCTGCGGCCGAACATGCGGGTCGGGACCAAAGCCGAAGGCGCTCTCGCGCTGCTACAGCTCGACAAGATCATCGACAGCTTGGCCAAAGCCTACGCCGTGGCAGGTCAAAACAAGCTCGAGATGAGCAACCCCGATATCTCCGCCGCACGCGCTGCCATGAATGAATTGCTTACTATCGGCGAGAATCTTGGCAGTAGGGGCATCGGCATTCCGTTCTTTTCCCGCTGGGAATCCCCGTCATCTGGACGCTCGAAACCATGACGAACGCTGTCGAGAGCCCGTGCGCCGGTCCGTCGTTTTCCGGTCGGTGGCCGCGCCTGGCGGATATCCACCTGTTCGACACCGAAGATGGACCGCATCTTCTGCTCGTCGACGGCTCCCAGTTGTTCAAGATCGACGAAGATTTGGCCCGCGGC
>JBAUOM010000333.1:0-4220 GCA_049579765.1 Xanthobacteraceae bacterium | reverse complement strand
TGCGAGGGCTATCCGCCCGAGCGGGTGCCGCGGCTCGTGCTCGCCAAGGGCAACTACTTCGGCTTTGCCGGCCGGCCGGCGTTCTCGCGCCTGATCTATCCGGTGCCGGTGCCGGGCGGGCTCGGCGTGCACGTCACGCTCGACCTCGCCGGCCGCATGCGCTTCGGGCCGGACGTCGAGTGGATCGAGCAGGAGAACTACGACGTCGATCCCGCGCGCGCGCAGGCGTTCTACGCGCGCATCCGCGACTACTGGCCGCGCCTGCCCGACAACTCGCTCGCGCCTGATTACGCCGGCATCCGGCCGAAGCTGACCGGCCCGGGGGAGGCGGCGGCCGATTTTCTGATCGACGGCCCGCGCCAGCACGGCCTGCCCCGCCTCGTCCACCTGTTCGGGATCGAATCGCCCGGGCTCACCTCCGCGCTGTCGCTCGCCGAGGAGGCCGTCGGCCACCTGGCAAGCTGAACACGCAAACGTTGTTACAATCGACAAACGCAATCTCTTTCTGCAAACAACAGGAAAAATACAGGGCCCAAACAACCGGACCGCAACCCTGGATAGAGACAGGCCGCGCGCGCCGTTGCATTCCGCCCTGGCACTCCGCCCGGCGCGGCGTCCCGTCGGCAGCCATCCCGGCGCAATTCTGCATCCTGCCCGAACCATATATCACTCGCGTAACGTAGTCAACTACAAAATGCGTCTATAGGCGGCTCGTCCGACCCGCCCGCCGGCCGCGGCGGGCACGGCCGGCCAGGTGCCGGCGCGGACGAACTCGTCGCAGCCTGCCACCGCCGGCAGGAAACTTGCAGTTTCGGTGCGGCCGGCCGCATGATCGACCGATCCGTCACGAGCGACCGGAGGAGAGCGCCATGAGCCAGACCCGTTTCATCAATCCCGACGCGTTGTCGAAGCCGCCCGGCTATAGCCATGTGGTCGAGGCGACCACGCCGGGCCGCATCGTCTACATCGCCGGTCAGCTCGGCGTCGACCGCGACGGCAAGGTCGTCGGCGACTTCCGCCGGCAGGCGGTGCAGACGTTCGAGAATCTCAAGGTCGCGCTCGCCGCGGTCGGAGCGGACTTCCGGCACGTGGTGAAGCTCAACAATTATCTCGTGGGCCGCGAGCACCTGCCGGTCTTCCGCGAGGTACGCGACAGCTATCTCGCGCCCAAAGACCGTCCCGCGAGCACGACCATCGCGATCTCGGCCTTGGCGCGCGAGGATGCGCTGATCGAGATCGAGGCGGTGGCGGTGCTGCCGGCCGCGTCGGGTTGATCTGCCGCCCCGCGCCGGTCTACGCTTTTCTGGCATCACCAATCAGCCGGCCGCCGTCTCGAACCGCGCCGCGGTTCACCGCCGATCCCGCACGGGGGAGCAATGAAAGATCTCGCATACCCGGACTTGCATGCGCACATCGCCGCCCTCGAGCAGAACGGCCTGCTCGTTCGCGTGCAGCGACCGATCAACAAGGATACCGAGATGCACTGCCTCGTGCGCTGGCAGTTCCGCGGCGGCATTCCGGAGTCGCAGCGCAAGGCGTTCCTGTTCGAGAACGTCACCGACGGCACCGGCCGCCGCTACGACATTCCGGTGGCGGTGGGCATCCTCGCGTCCAACCGGGACATCTACAGCATCGGCATCGGCTGCAAGGTCGAGCACATCAAGCAGAAATGGGATCATGCCGAGCAGCATCAGGTGGCGCCGGTGCTGGTCGCCAATCCGCGCTGCCAGGAGATCGTGGTGGAGGGCGCGGCGCTCAACGAGCCGGGCAGGGGGGTCGACGCGCTGCCGATCCCGATCTCGACCCCCGGCTTCGACAACGCGCCCTATGCGTCGTGTTCGATGTTCATCTCGAAGGACCCCGAGACCGGGCAGCAGAACATCGGCAACTACCGGGCGATGGTCAAAAGCCCGACCCGGCTCGGAATGAACCCGGAGGTCGAGCTCAACCAGGGCATCTACGACCACTGGCGCAAATACAAGGCGCGCGGAGAGAGGATGCCGGTGGCCCTGTTGCTCGGCGCGCCGCCAGCGGTGACCTTCGCCTCGGTGCACAAGCTCCCCAAGCATCTCGACGAGATCGCGGTCGCCGGCGGACTGGTCGACGCGCCCATCCGTGTCTGCAAGGCCAGGACCGTGGACCTGACCGTGCCGGCGGACGCCGAGATCGTGGTCGAAGGCTATATCGATACCGAATGGCTGGAGCCGGAAGGCAGCTTCGGCGAGTCGCACGGCTACATGAACCTGAAGGAATACAATGCCTTCATGGACGTGACCGCGATCACCCGCCGCAAGGACGCGGTGCTGGTCTCGATCATCAGCCAGGTGACGCCGAGCGAAAGCAGCCTGATCAAGCGCGTGGCCTACGAGCCGGCGTTCCTGCACCACCTGCGCCACCATCTCAACATCAGCGGCGTCACCCGCGTGTTCATGCACGAGCCGCTGACCAATCTGCGCAAGCTGATCGTGATCCAGCTGCGCTCCGACACGCTCGAGGCGGAAATCTGGCGCGCGCTCTACGGCGCCTCGGCGTTCTCCTCGGCGGTGGGCAAGATGATCGTCGCGGTCAACGAGGACATCGAGCCCGAGAACCTGGACATGCTGTTCTGGGCGATGGCCTACCGGATGCGCCCGCACCAGGACTTGCGCATCCTCGACCACAAGGACATGGGGCACGGGCCGCGCACCGGCGCGGACGACAACCATTACGAGGCCACCGATTCGGCGATGCTGGTCAATGCCATGCTCAAGCGCCCGTTCCCGCCGATCTCGCTGCCGGCGCGGCAATACATGGAGAACGCGAAAGCGATCTGGGAGGAGCTCGGCTTGCCGCCGCTCAAACCGGAAATGCCCTGGTACGGCTATGCGCTCGGCCAATGGCCGAAGGAGTTCGAGCTCGAGGCCGAGCGCGCGGTGCGCGGAGAATACTGGAAGACCGGCGAGGAGCTGGTGCAGAAGCGGCGCAACGACAAGCGCATGAACGATCCTTACCTGTCGCTCTGATCGGATTCCGGCGGCTCCAAGATCGGCCTCTCATTGCAGGTCGATGCCGTGCGTCGGCCCGTGGGGCGCGCATTGCGCGCTCTCGGTGTTTCATCTTCGCCCGCAGCCTTGACGCAATGCCCACGCGTTCCGGCCGCGTGGGCAAGATCGCTGCGAAGCCACGGAGACTCGCCGCTTCTCAGCAGGCGATTTTGCCCAGCCTACTGTCTCTTGGATTGGCATCAACGGGCAGCGGTTGCGCAGTCGGCGGACATGGGACGCGCGCTCAATGCGCCTCGTCCCAGTTGTGCGCGGCGCGCGCCTCGACCGCCAGCGGAACCGAGAGCGAGAGCGCCGGCATCGGCGCCTGCTCCATCACCTTCTGCACCACCGGCAGCGTCGCCGCGACCTCGCCCTCCGGCACCTCGAACACCAGCTCGTCGTGCACCTGCAGCAGCATCTGCGCAGAAAGCTTTGCCTTCGCCAGCGCCGCGTCCATGCGCACCATGGCGCGGCGGATGATGTCGGCGGCGGTGCCTTGCAGCCGCGCGTTGATCGCGGCGCGCTCGTTGAAGGCGCGGATCGATGCGTTCGAGTGAGCGATCTCGGGATAGTGGCACTTGCGCTTGAACAGCGTGAGCACGTAGCCGTTCTTCTTGGCGAAGGCCTTGCTCTCCTCCATGTAGTCGCGGATGCCGGGGAAGCGCTCGAAATATTTCTTGATATAGGCGCCGGCTTCCTCGCGCTCGATGCCGAGCTGGTTGGCGAGGCCGAAGGCGGAGATGCCGTAGATGATGCCGAAATTGATCGCCTTGGCGCGGCGGCGGACTTCCCCCGGCATGCCCTTGACCGGGACCCCGAACATTTCGGAGGCGGTCATGGCATGGATGTCGAGGCCCTCGCGGAACGCCTTCTTCAGGGTCTCGATGTCGGCGATCTCGGCCAGGAGCCGCAGCTCGATCTGGGAATAGTCGGCCGACACGAGCTTCATGCCGGCGCTGGCGATGAAGGCGCGCCTGATCTTGCGGCCTTCCTCGTTGCGGATCGGAATGTTCTGCAGGTTCGGCTCCGACGACGACAGCCGGCCGGTGGGCGTCGCCGCGAGCGCGTAGCTGGTGTGGACGCGCTGCGTCGTGGCATTGACGTAGCCCGGCAGCGCGTCGGTATAGGTGGATTTGAGCTTCGACACCTGGCGCCAGTCGAGAATCTTGCGCGGCAGCGGGTGACCCTGCTCGGCGA
>JBAUOM010000332.1:0-4000 GCA_049579765.1 Xanthobacteraceae bacterium | reverse complement strand
CGGCGGGACCGGCGCCGATGTCGTCGAGCCGCTTTGGCTGCACCGGGCGCGTCGACCACCTGGACAAATCGCTAGGCTGCGGCGGTCTGCTCGCGTAGGGCCGGCAAGATCTCCTGGGCGAGACGGGCGAGCGATTCGCGCTCCCAGGCCGCGTTCGGCCCCGCCCAGTCGACCGCGGTCAACAGCAGCGTGCCGAACGGGCCGGCCTGCTTGCACAGCGCCACCAGCTCCGCCAGCACGGTCTTGGGCGACCCGAAGATCGTTCGCTGCTCGATGAAAGTGTCGACCGTCACCTCGTCGTCGCGCATGTCGGGCCGCGACTTGAGCACGCCGAGCCGGCCGAGCTGGCCGTAGACCTTGTGCATATGCCCGACGAAGTGGCGATAACCGCTCTCGGCGCTGTAGACACGCGCGCGCGCCTCCTCGTCGGTGGCGGCGACGTGGATGGAGCGGCAGACGCGCCAATCGTCGCCGTTGGCGGCGCGGCCGGCCTCCCTGCAGCCCTGGCGATACAGGCTCCAATGGTTGGCCAGATCCGCGGTCGAGAGCAACGCGCTCGAGATCACGCTCCAGCCCTTCCGGCCGGCGACCGTCACCGAGGCCGAGTCGGGTGACGAGGCCGGAATCGCGATCGGCGGCCGCGGCTTCTGATACGGCTTGGGCAGCCAGCCGAAGTTCAATCCCGGATTGACCGTGTCCTTGATGCGGGTGGTCCAATAGCTGCCGCCGATATCGTAGGGCGGGTCGCTCGCCCAGATGCGCTCGATCATCTCGATCGCTTCCGCCAGCATCTTGCCGCGCTCCCGGGGATCATACGGAACGTTCATCATCTCGTTGTCGGTCGGCGTCGAGCCGGAGCCGATACCGAGGATGAAACGCCCCTTGCTCAGGTGGTCGAACTGCGCCGCTTCCGCCGCGACCATGGCGGGATGATGCAGCGGCGCGTTGATGACGCCGCTGCCGAAGATCAGCCGCTTGGTGCGCGGCAGCAGGCTCGCCGCGAACATCAACGGCGACGGGTAGGGCTCGGTCGCCGCCGAATAATGCTCCCCGATGAACAGCTCGTCGAAGCCGAGCTCCTCCAGCAGCAGCGCCTTCTCGGTGTCCTCGGCGAGATAGGCGTGCATGGGCCGGCCCGCGGGGTGCAGCGGCATCATGAACATTCCGAGACGCAAGCGATTCTCCATCGTTTTTGGCGAATGGCGAATAGCGAACAGGTTTCGTTCTACTCGCTACATCGCTATCCCGACTTCACGGAATCTTCTTCACCGGTTTGAGGTCGAGCCCGAAAACCTTGGCGGCGGTGCCGCCGAGGATGTTGCGGCGGCCCGTCTCGCTCAGGAACGGCAAGTCGTAGATCACGCTCGGCAGGTCGAAGTCCCAGTGCGGGTAGTCCGACGACCACATCACCTGGGTCTCGGCATTGATCATCTTGAACGTCGCCTCCAGGATCGAGCGGTCGCGCGGCTTCTCCATCGGCTGCGAGGAGTAGAACATTTCCCGCATGTACTCGCTGGGCTTGCGCTTGAGCGAGGGACAATCCGACGTGCGCATCATGTAGGAGTGGTCGAGCCGCTGCATCAGGCAATAGGCCCAGGTCAGCCCGCTCTCGATCCACAGCACCTTGAGCTTGGGAAAGCGCTCGGGCAGGCCGTTGATCACCCAATTGGTCATGTGGACCATGTTGAACCACATGAAGCCGAGCGCATGCACGGAGATGAAGCGGTTGGTCAGCGACAGCGACTGGTCGTTCCAATTGTAGGCGGCATGGAAGGCGATCGGCTTACCCATCTCCTCGAGCAGCGCATAGGTCTTGACGTAGGCGTTGTCGTGCACCGGTTTGTAGCGCGGCGACGTCACCATGAAGCCGACCACGCCCTTCTTGTCGCCGAAATCCGCGACCGTCCGGTAGGCGGCGTCCGGATCGTTGAACGGCAGATAGAGCATGGAGACGATGCGCGGCTCGGCCGCGAGGATGCGCTCACAGAGCCAGCGATTGTAGGCGCGGCACATCGCCACTTCGACTTCCACCTGCGGATGCAGGCCGAGAAACAGCATCGGCGTCGGGAACAAGCAGGAGTAATCGACGCCCATCGCGTCCATCCATTCCAGCGTCATGCCGATGTCGCGGTGATGGGCGGCGGCGAGCTTGTCGTGGCGGCGGATGTCGTGGCGGCGCAATTCGTGGCGGGTGATGCGCCCGCCGATGTCCTGGTAGCCGATCGTGCCGCCGAGCATGGAGGCGCGGCCGCCGCGCTTGGCCGATTCCACCGCCTGCCGGCGGATCACCGGATTCTCGATATATTCGAACACCTCCTTGTAGGATTCGCTCTCGTAGTGGTGCGCGTCCACGTCGACGACGAGAAAATCCTGGTAGTTGCGCTCGCGTGCCTGCTGCGCGGCGTGCTCGAGGTGCTGTGCCGTCGAGTAATCCTCGGCGGCGAGCTTGCGGACTTCGCTGCGGGCCATGTCCATGGGCGCCCTCTCCTTGGCCTTCGCCCTCGACGCGTTTCGGGGCGAACGGAAAAACCCCCAGCTAGGCGACGACGAAGATATCGTCGCCGCGGCGCACGACGTCGTATTTCTGCAAGCGCAGCCGCCGGTCGCCGACGCATTCGCCGGTCTTCAGCTCGAATTCGTAGCCGTGCCAAGGACAGACGAAATGCACCTCGTCGGAGAACGTCTGCCCCTGATAGGTGCGGTCCGACGCGATCACGTCGGCCACACGATTGATCATGATCCCCTCGCAGGCCGGTCCGCCGGAATGGACGCAGTAGTTGCTGTAGGCGAAATATGCGCCGTCCTTGTAGAACACGCCGATTTCCGCCTTTCCGGCGACGACGATGCGGCGGTCGCCGTCCTGCATCTCGGACGCCTTGGCAACGAAGCGCTCGGCCATTGCCTCCTCCTCGCCGTCATCCTAGCGCATGTCCCGGAAAAGTGGGCACCGGTTTTCCGCCAAGGACCTACGCAAAGCCAAGAAATCTGGAGAGCATCCCGATTCGACCTAATCGGGATGCTCTCTAGCACGCCGGAACCGCAATGCGATCAGCGCGCCGATGCCTTCGTCGCTCCCTCGCGCGCGGCGCGGATCGCGCTCCAGACGCGCTGCGGCGTCGCCGGCATGTCGATGTGCTCGATGCCGAGGTCGGCGAGCGCGTCCATCACGGCGTTGATGAGCACGGCCGAGCTCGGCGTGATGCCGGCCTCGCCGCCGCCCTTGACCCGCAGCGCATTGCCCGTGGTCGGGTCTTCGGTGAGCTCGACCTCGAGATGCGGAAAGTGATCGGCGCGCGGCATGCCATAGTCGAGAAAGCTCGCGGACAGCAGCTGGCCCGATCCCGGCTCGTAGACCGCCGCCTCCATCACCGTCTGGCCCACTCCCTGCGCCACGCCACCGTGCACCTGGCCGTGCAGGATGAGCGGGTTGATCGGCTGGCCGCCGTCGTCGATCGAGGTGTAGCGACGGATTTCGATGGTGCCGGTCTCCGGATCGACCTCCGCCTCGCACACCGCGGCGCCGGTCGGATAGGCCGGGATGCGGCCGGTGAAGGTCGCCTCGGCCGCGAGCGGCGCGTGCAGATCGTCCGGCAACGAGGGCAGATCGTCGAGCGCGCGGGCGATGTCGAAGACGGTCAGCCGGCGGTTGCTGCCGGGCGCCGCGAACAATCCGTCGGTGAATGACACGTCGGAGGCGGGGACATCCAGCACGAGGGCGGCGACGCGGTGCGCCTTGTCGATCACCATGCGCGAGGTCTCCACCATCAGCGCTCCCGCGAGCCGCATGGAGCGGTCGGAATGGGTGCCGCCGCCGGAGGCGAGCACGGCGCTGTCGCCGCTGACGAAATTGATCGCCTCGGGCGCGATGCCGAGTTGATCCGCCATCACCTGCCGGAAGCTGGTCTCGTGCCCCTGTCCGCTCGATTGCGTCCCGACCACGAGGTCGACGCTGCCGGCGGGCGACACCTTGAGCGCGACGCGCTCGTGCGGCATGCCCACC
>JBAUOM010000331.1:0-4409 GCA_049579765.1 Xanthobacteraceae bacterium | reverse complement strand
GCATGGCTTGCGGCGAGCAGGCAAAACGCGCAGAACCCGACCGCGCGGGGCGCGACCGTCCGCCGCAGCCGGTTACCGGAACCGATCATGCGCCGCGATCTATGGGGAAACTTTTTGTCTGCCACTGAATTCATCGTGATCGGGACTCAATCGAAGTCTGGAAAGGTAGCTCAAAGCGACACATATGGCTGATACCCTGTTCTACACGCGGCGTCCGCGCCGAATTGTGGCACGAAAACGAAGACCGTGGCACGATGATCGTGGCATGAACGATGCATGCATGCGATGGGGGCGCGTCGTTTGCAATCGTCACCCAATCGGGTAGCATTTCGACATGAAATTCAGTCGCAAGACCGGCATGCGAGACGACAGTGGGGCCTCCACACCCAACGGCGATTCCGACATGCCCGATACCGAAGCCGCCGCGTCGGGCAGATCGGTGATGCCCAAGCCGCAGCGGCGCAAGAGCTCGAAACGCGGCTACCTCGACGGGCAGATGCTGATCGCGATGCCCTCCATGGGCGATGACCGTTTCGCGCGTAGCGTGATCTATATGTGCGCCCATTCGACCGAGGGGGCGATGGGCATCATCGTCAACCAGCCGGCGGCGCATATCAGCTTCGCCGATCTCCTTGTGCAGCTCGACGTCATCCCGGCGGCGGAGTCGATCCAGCTTCCGCGGGGAGCAGGGGGTGTGCGGGTGCTCAAGGGCGGACCGGTCGACACCCAGCGCGGTTTCGTGCTGCATTCGAGCGACTTCTTCATCGAGAATTCGACGCTGCCGATCGACGAAGGCATTTGCCTCACCGCCACGCTCGACATCCTGAAGGCGATCGCCCGCGGCGACGGGCCCCAGAGCGCGATTCTCGCTCTCGGCTATGCCGGGTGGGCGCCGGGCCAACTCGAGAACGAGATCCAGCATAACGGCTGGCTGCATTGCGCGGCCGATCCTGATTTGATCTTCGGCCAGGACACCGGCGGAAAATACGAGCGGGCGCTCAAGAAAATCGGCATCGACCTCGGCATGCTCTCGAGCGAGGCCGGCCACGCCTGATCAGGTCATGATTTGTCGTCCCCGCGCAAGCGGGGACCCATAGCCACCGGCTCTGGAATATGGGTTCCCGCTTGCGCGGGAACGACGGCAACAAGGTGCTGTCCGGTCAATCGACCGGATTCTGTATGATGTCGTGCCTTCTGGTGGGCAGCGATACGGGTCGCGCCAAATCACCCATCGGGGGGCTACTGCACCACGCGCTTGCGCGGGCTCGGTTCGTTTTGCTCGATGTTGGCGTCGGCCTGCAGCAGCGCCTTGGCCTCGTCGGCGCTCATCGGCTCCCCGAAGTGAGGCCCCTGCGCGTATTCGCAACCGAGCTGATAAAGCTCCACCGCATCGGAATCGGTTTCCGCGCCCTCGGCTACCACCTCCATGCCGAGATCGTGCGCCAGCGCGACGATCGAGCGCAGGATCACCGGTCGCGCGCCCTTGCCGTTCGCGCGCACGAAAGACTGATCGATCTTGATCAGGTCGAACGGGAACCGCTGCAGATACGCAAGCGAGGAATGGCCGGTGCCGAAGCCGTCGAGCGCCAGCCCGCCTCCGAGATCGCGAATGCGCTGGAGCATCTGTGCGGCGTGCTCGGGATTGTCCATCACCAGCGACTCCGTGAGCTCGAGCTTGAGGGAGCCGCGCGCCAGGCCGGCGCGTGCGATCACGGTGCGCAAGTCGTGGATGAGGTCCTGCCGCAGCAATTGCCGCGACGACACGTTGACGGTGGCGAAAATCGGGTCGCGCCGGCGCAGGGCGCGCTGCCACGCACTCAGTTGGCGAGCGGTGCGCTCCAACACGAACATGCCGAGATCGACGATAAGGCCGACCTCCTCGGCGAGGGCGATGAAGTCGGAGGGTGAGGTGCGCCCGACCTTGGGATGATCCCAGCGCGGCAGCGCCTCGAATCCGGCGACCGAGCGGTCCTCGAGGCGCATGATCGGCTGATAGAGGATGGTGATCTCGTCACGCTCGATCGCCCGCCGTAGGTCGGCTTCGAGGGTGAGGCGGTCGGTCTTGCGCGCCCGCATCGACGGCTTGAACACCTCGATGCGGTCTCCGCCGATACGCTTGGCGTGGAACATCGCGAGCTCGGCGTCCTTGAGCACCTCCTCGCCGCGGTGGGACTGCCCGTCGCTGAGGGCAATTCCCATCGAAGCGGTGAGTACGAGCTCGCGGTCGTTGAAGGTGATGGGCGCGCGCAGGCCTTTGCGCAGCGTCTCGGCGAAGGCGATGATGCGTTCGGACTCGCGCTCGGACAAGAGAATGAGCGCGAACTGGTCGCCGGAGAGCCGTGCCAGCGTATCCTGCGGCTTGAGCAGCCGCCCGAGGCGCCGCGCCAGGGTGAGCAGGATCGAGTCGCCGACAGCGACTCCGACCGAATCGTTGACCTGCTTGAAACGGTCGAGATCGATCACGATCACGGTCGGCTTGATCGCGACGTCGGCTCTGGCGAAGGCAAGCACCCCCTCCAGGCGATCCAGGAACAACTCGCGGTTGGGCAGCCCGGTCAAGTTGTCGTGCACCGCGTCGTGCAGGAGCCGCTCCTCGGCGTTCTTGAACTCGGTGACGTCCGTGAGCGTGCCCACCAGCCGCACCACCTCGCCATCCGACCCGACCACGGGGCGCGCCTTGAAGGCGAACCAGAGGTAATGGCCGTCGGGCGTGCGCAGGCGAAAATCCTGGCTCAAGCGGCCGCGACGCTGCTCCAGCACGCTGTCGAGCACGGCGCGGAAGCGGTCGCGGTCGAGCGGATGCAGCACGTCGAGCCAGCGCGCCGCGGGTCCTTCGAGCGACCCGCGCTTGAGGCCGAGCAGCGCCTCGGTCTCGGGGCTGGTGAAAACCTTGTCGGCGGAGACGTCCCAGTCCCAGATCATGTCGCCGGCCCCAGTGAGCGCGAGCGCGCGGCGCTCGACGTCGGAGACGATGCCGCCGGTCACGCCGCCGGCGAAGGCGTGCTGCATCACCGTGAAGCCGATCAGCATCACGATCAGGACTAGGCCGCCGAGCAGCGCCGGCCCGACGATGTCGTTGGTGATCAACGCCGTGACCGCCAACGCCGCAGCGACCACCCACGCCGTGAGCAGGAACCAGGTCGGGATCAGCAATACGGCGCGATCGAAGCCGTGGAATGAAAGATAGAGGACGAGAGCGAAGCCGAGGATGGCGACCGCGAAGAGCGAAATGCGCGCGATGCCGGAGGCGATCGGCGGCTCGTACAGGGCAAGGGCGACGAGCGCGCCGAGAAACGCCAGCCAAACGAGCGTGATGTGGGCATAGCGCACGTGCCAGCGGTTGAGGTTGAGATAGGCGAACAGGAACACCACCAGCGTCGCCGCCAGGATCGCCTCGCCCGAGGCGCGCCAGATCTGCTCGGTGTCGGGCGACAGCGCGAACACCTTGCCCCAGAAGCCGAAGTCTATGCCGATATAGACCAGCACCGCCCAGGCGAGCGCGGCGGCGGCGGGGAACATGACCGAACCCTTGACCACGAACAGGATGGTCAGGAACAGCGCCAGCAAGCCGGCGATGCCGATCACGATGCCGTGGTACAGCGTAATGCTGTTGACCTTGTCCTTGTAGGCTTCGGGCTGCCACAGATAGAGCTGGTTGAGCTTGTCCGTGCGCAGCTCGAGCACGTAGGTCATGACGCTGCCGGGATCGAGGGTGATGCGGAAGATGTCGGCGGTGGCGCTGTCCTGCCGGTCGGGGCGCTCCCCGCTCGAGGTGATGCTGGCGACGCGCGAGCGGCCGAGATCGGGCCAAAACACGCCCGAGCCCACCATGCGGTAGTGCGGCACGACGATCAGGCGTTCGATCTGCTCGTCACCGGAATTGGCCAGCGCGAAAACGGCCCAATTGGTGTTGCCTTCGCGCGCCCGCACGTCCATGCGCCGGATGATCCCGTCGGGGCCGGGCGCCGCGGAGACAAGGAGGCGGTCACTGTCGGTGCGGTGGCTCTCGGCGGCGTCGGTGAGGTCGATCGCCTGCGCGTCCGTGCGCACGTTGATCGCCTCGATCGCGCGGCCGGGAGCAACCCCGGCCACGATCAAGACCAGCACTGCCATCGCGCAGGCGCGGATGAAGTGCACCCGACGTCCTCCCAGCTTCACCCCTGTCGACCCCTTCGCCGAGCTTCGCCGGACTGCCGCCATTCCGCGAGCGGTTACGCTAGCCAACTTTACGTCGATTTCGCGGCTCCCGCGGGCCGGGGACGGGGGCCGGACAATCCCTGCCTTCAGTAGCGGGATGGCAGAATAAGCGCAAGGAATTCAATCGGCTAGTGGCCGAGCCCCACCCCCGCGAGCCGGCGGGCGCTGCGCGCCAGCACGGCTGAGGAGAGGCCGCCGCCGCGCGCGCCGGC
>JBAUOM010000330.1:0-3571 GCA_049579765.1 Xanthobacteraceae bacterium | reverse complement strand
CCGACCGAGGCGCGGCCCGCCGACGGCCTGGCGGTCGACTTCGTTGTCGAGTCCGATCGTGCCCAACTGAGTGAGATCGTCCAGCGGGTGCGGGACGGACGACTGCGGACGAACATCGGCAACGTCTCGGCCCTCGACGATGCCGTCGCCACCTTCAACGCGACCGAGCGACGCGCGGGGAAGATGGTCATCCGCGTTCGTCCGTGAGCGACACGCGCCCATTGATGCACGCAGCCGGCCGGCGCTGTCCAGGTCGGCCGGCTGCGTCCTATCAGCCCCAGCCACCGAGAGGCAGCCGTGGCTTTCATGTTGAAGATCAACGGCACACCCCATGAGGTCGATGTCGACGGCGACACCCCGCTGCTGTGGGTGCTGCGCGACGTGCTTGGCATGACCGGGACCAAGTTCGGTTGCGGCCAGGCGTTGTGCGGCGCCTGCACCGTGCATGTCGACGGCGCGGCGACGCGGACCTGCATCACCACGGTCGACAGCATCGGCGAGAGCGCGATCACCACGATCGAGGCGATCGGCCAGACGCCGCAGGGCGCGGCCTTGCAGAAGGCGTGGCTGGAGCTGGAGGTGGTGCAGTGCGGCTACTGCCAGTCCGGCCAGATCATGTCGGCGGCGGCGCTGCTGAAGGACACGCCGAAGCCGACGGATGACGACATCAACGCCGCCATGTCGGGCAATGTCTGCCGATGCGGCACCTATCAGCGCATCCGCGCTGCGATCAAGCACGCCGCGGGAGTTTGAGATCATGGATGGGTTTATTCTGAGAGAGCTGATCGCCGATGAAACAGCGATGTCGCGGCGCGCCTTTCTTCAGGGCACAGGTTTGCTGCTTGGTTTTGCGCTGACCGGTGCAAGCACAGAGTCCGTCTTCGCGGCGCCTGCTTCGCGGGTGGTCGAAAACGAGGTCACGGGTACGTTCGCGCCGAATGGATTTATACGGATCAATCCAACCGGCGCCGTGACCCTGGTCATGCCGATGGCCGAGATGGGACAGGGGGTTTACACGGCGCTCTCGATGCTTCTGGCTGAAGAACTGGAAGTGGAGCTTGACCAGATTCAGGTTCAGCATGCGCCGGCAAATGATGCGCTTTACGCCAACTCGATCCTGCACATTCAAACTACAGGCCTGTCGTCGTCTGTCCGCGCGTTCTGGACGCCACTGCGTCAGGCTGGCGCCGTCGGTCGCAACATGCTGATTGTGGCTGCCGCCAAGCGGTGGGGTGTCGATCCAGCCACTTGCCATGCCAAGAACGGCGTCGTGTTCAATGCGTCCGGCTCGAAGCATCTGAGCTACGGCGAACTTGCGAAGGCTGCGGCGAAATTGCCTGTGCCGCTTGCAGCAAGCGTCAAATTGAAGGATCCAAAGGATTTCGCCCTGATCGGCACGCGTGTCAAGCGCGTGGATTCATCGATAAAGGTCGATGGGCGCGCGCTCTACGGCATCGACACACGACTGCCGGGTATGAAGGTTGCGGCGGTTGCTATTTCGCCTGTGCTCGGCGGCAAGGCGAAAACGGTGGACGAGAAGGCCGCGCTGGCAGTGAAGGGCGTCCGGCAGGTGGTCAATATCGATGAAGCTGTTGCCGTGGTGGCGGATCACATGGGTGCGGCGAAGAAGGGGCTCGAGGCTGCCGCCATCACGTGGGACGACGGGCCGAATGGCAAGGTCAGCAACGCCGATATCGTCAAGCAATTGGAGGAGGAATCCAAAAAGCCGGGCGTGGTTGCCCGTAACGATGGCGATGCAGGGAAGGCTCTTGCGAAGGCGGCGCAACGACTCGAAGCCATTTATCAGGTGCCTTTCCTGGCCCATGCGACGATGGAGCCGATGAACTGCACCGTTCATCTGCAGAAGGATCGTTGCGACATTTGGGTCGGGACACAGGCGCCTACGCTCACGCAGTCTGTGGTGGCCGAACTCACCGGCCTGCCAAAGGATGCGATCAAGATTCACAATCATCTGATTGGTGGTGGCTTCGGCCGAAGGCTGGAGGCCGATGGCACGGTGCTGGCCCTCAAGATCGCCAAGCACGTCGATGGTCCGGTGAAGGTGATCTGGAGCCGCGAGGAGGACATCCAGCACGATATGTATCGGCCGTACTATCTCGATCGTCTGTCAGCGGGGCTTGATGCTGCCGGCAAGCCGGTTGCTTGGACGCATCGGATCGCCGGCTCCTCAATCGTCGCTCGCTATATTCCCTCTCTGTTCAAGGACGGATACGACTTCGATGCCGTAGAAGCGGCGGCCGAGCCGCCCTACGCGCTGCCTAACATCCACGTCGACTATGTCCGGGTCGAGCCCCCTGGTGTTCGGACGGCTTTCTGGCGCGGCGTCGGACCAACCCACAACGTCTTTGTGGTCGAAAGCTTCATGGACGAGTTGGCGCACGTGGCGAAGCAGGATCCCGTCGCTTATCGCAAAGCGCTGCTCGGCCATAATCCGCGAGCGCTCGCTGTTCTGTCGCTTGCTGCAGAAAAAGCAGGGTGGGGATCACCACTTCCCGCACGGCATGGCCGCGGGATTTCGGTACAATTCGCATTCGGAAGCTACATGTCGCAGGTCGCCGAGGTCGAAGTGGCAGCCGATGGCTCTGTCAAAGTCAAGCGGATCGTCTGTGCGGTTGATTGCGGCATGTACGTCAATCCCGATACGATCGAAGCACAGGTTCAGGGTGGAACGCTTTTCGGGCTGACCGCTGCGCTCCATGGGTCAATCACTTTCAAGGATGGACGCGTCGAGCAGAGCAATTTCGACAGCTATCTGCCGATGCGTATCGACGAGGTGCCAGTGGTGGAGACGCACTTGATTAAGAACGCAGAAGCTCCAGGTGGCATTGGTGAAGCTCCGACATCCATTGTCAGTGCTGCAGTGACCAACGCGATCTTCGCCGCCACCGGCAAGCGCCTGCGCAACCTGCCGTTCGATACGGATTCGCTGAAGTCGTCGTCTTAGTCCTTTCCCGTCATCCCCTGCGCGTCGCAGCGCGCCCGGGCTGACGGTCCGGAGCCGAGTGGCCCGAATGGGAAGATTCCGTGAAATGCACCATTCGAGGGAGCAGGGTCGAAGGATCAAGCCCGTGATCAATGACATAGGCGGCGCCTCGAAACGTTCATCGGCAACCTGCCGCCTTGACGGTGGATACTAGCCCATTCCGGGACGGACGCTTTCGCAGGATTGCCCTCGTTGGCGAACGGAAGGCAGGCGAACGTCCAGATGGATCGGTTCTTTGTCGGAGGACAACAGGGTCGCGAGCTCCGGCACGGTAATGCGCGCCATCCGGAGTTGTCGCATGAAGCGGATGCGGTCGATCCAACGGACAACGATGTAGATGGCGAAGGCTGCCGCGATGCCGAGCAGCCCAAATTTGCCCAGTATCGATGCCGTGAATCACGACGTTGAGCGTGCGCTAGAAAAGGCGACCGAGTAAAATGGGCACGCCGAGATAAAGGCTGGCGCCGAGCAGCTGCAGCGGTATGAAGGCAATGGGCCTCACGCCAGTCACGCCGCCAGGGAGACCGTGATGTTGCTGAGGCCAGGTATGAATTTAACGAATAGGAG
>JBAUOM010000329.1:0-5291 GCA_049579765.1 Xanthobacteraceae bacterium | reverse complement strand
TCTGCAATATGGGTCCCCGCCGCATGTCGGCCATAGCCGACATGCGCACTCAAAGTGCCGATCTCGGCTAAACCCGAGATCGGATGCGCGGGGACGACGGCGTTGTGTTCGGCCGAGAATGGCGTTGTGTTGCGCCGAGAATGGTGAGCGGCGCGACCGTTACCGGCCTTCTCTTCGCGCCATGAAGGCGAGCCGCTCGAACAGGTGCACGTCCTGCTCGTTCTTGAGGAGCGCGCCGTGCAGCGGCGGGATGAGCTTCTTGGGGTCGCGCTCGCGCAGCGTCTCCGGGCCGATGTCCTCGACCATGAGGAGCTTGAGCCAGTCGAGCAATTCCGAGGTCGACGGCTTCTTCTTCATCCCCGGCACGTCGCGGATTTCGTAGAACAGCCGCAGCGCCTCCGACACCAGGCGCTGCTTGATGCCGGGAAAATGCACCTCGATGATCGCGCGCATGGTGTCGGCGTCGGGGAAGCGGATGTAGTGGAAGAAGCAGCGGCGCAGGAACGCGTCGGGCAGCTCCTTCTCGTTGTTCGAGGTGATCACCACGACCGGCCGCCGCCGCGCCTTGATGGTCTCGCCGGTCTCGTAGACGAAGAACTCCATGCGATCGAGCTCCTGCAACAGATCGTTGGGAAACTCGATATCGGCCTTGTCGATCTCGTCGATCAGCAACACGGGGCGCGCGTCGGCGACGAAGGCGTCCCACAGCTTTCCGCGCTTGATGTAGTTGCGGATGTCGTGCACGCGCTGGTCGCCGAGCTGGCTGTCGCGCAGGCGCGACACCGCGTCGTATTCGTAGAGTCCCTGCAGCGCCTTGGTGGTGGACTTGACGTGCCACTCGATCAGCGGCGCGCCGAGGCTCTTGGCGATCTCGAGCGCCAGCACGGTCTTGCCGGTGCCCGGCTCGCCCTTGACCAGCAGCGGCCGTTCGAGCGTAATCGCGGCATTGACCGCGACCTTGAGGTCGTCGGTCGCGACATAGGCGCTGGTTCCTTCGAAACGCATGCGTCTCCTCGAAAACGGGAAAGCGCGGACTGTAGACGCTCCCGCCGCTGCCGCTATTGTTGGAGCATGATCTTTTCCGAAAACCGGTATCCACTTTTCGAGATCATGCTCTAGCACAAAAAATTCGCATGCCAGAGCTGTGGCGCCCCATCACGTGGCCGTCGCGTGAACGTGAGCCGGCGCGCGGCAGACCGGGGCAGCGGATCTCGTGTATATTCGCCGTCACCGCATCGCTGCCCAACCGGCGGGAGGAACCCTAATGCGCCATCGCGTGGGCTCACGGCTCGCGATCGGCCTGTCGCTTTGGCTCGGCCTCCTCGCCGTCGCCGCCGGCGAAGCCGGCGCGCCGCAGCGCACGGCCACGGCGACCTTCGCCGGCGGCTGCTTCTGGTGCGTCGAAGCCGATTTCGACAAGGTCGACGGCGTGATCAGCACGACATCGGGCTATACCGGTGGCCATACCGCCAATCCAAGCTACGAGGAGGTTTCCCGCGGCGGCACCGGTCACGCCGAGGCGGTCGAGATCGTCTACGACCCGGCCAAGGTGAGTTACGAGAAGCTGCTCGACGTGTTCTGGCACAACGTTGATCCGCTGGCGAAGGACCGCCAGTTCTGCGACCGCGGCGACCAGTACCGGACCGCGATCTTCTACCACGGCGAGGAGCAGCGGGCGCTGGCGGAAGCGTCGAAGGCGGCGCTCGCCAAGCGTTTCGAGCAGCCGATCCAGACCGAGATCGTCGCGGCCGGGCCGTTCTACAAGGCCGAGGACTACCATCAGGACTACTACCAGAAGAATCCGATCCGCTATCGGTTCTACCGCTTCAATTGCGGACGCGATGCCCGGCTCGAGGAGCTGTGGGGCAAGAAGGATTAGGCTCATGGTCGACCGCCGTCTCCTGCTGGCCGGCGCCGGCGCCGCCGCGCTGGTCGCCGGCCTGCGCTGGCTGCAAGGCAGCGACGTCGAGGCCGCCGGCTCGTTCGAGATCCAAAAGAGCGACAGCGAATGGCGCCGCATCCTGAGCAAGGCGCAATACGACGTGCTGCGCCTGCATCGCACCGAAGCCCCGGGCTCGAGCCCGCTCGACCACGAGAGCCGCAAGGGCACGTTCGCCTGCGCCGGCTGCGATCTTCCGCTGTTCGCGTCGGAGACCAAATACGACAGCAAGACCGGCTGGCCGAGCTTCTATCGGCCGTTGCCGGACGCGATCGGCACCGCGACCGACCATCTCCTGCTCCTGCCGCGCACCGAGGTGCATTGCCGCCGCTGCGGCGGGCATCTGGGCCACGTCTTCGAGGACGGGCCGCCGCCGACAGGCTTGCGCTACTGCATCAACGGCGTCGCCCTGAAATTCATCCCTGACGGCGGGGCCTGACCGCGTACCTGCCGCGGGGCTTCACCTCTCCGCAAAGCGGGGAGAGGGAGCAGAACGCGTTTCGCGGCGAGAGCAGTGCATCCCCGCGGCCGATCGGCCGATTGACGGGCAGGGGCGTTTTCGATCAAGTCCCGCCCCCCGGTCAGGAGGAACTCGCCATGGTCCGCCGCATGGTCTGGCGCGCCCTCGCGCTCGCGTTGTTCGCCGCCGCCGCGCTGCCCGCGCGCGGCGGCGAGGCGTATCAGGTGTCCACCATTTCGGCGTTGCTGGCCGGCGGCTATGACGGCCGCACGACGGTCGGGGAGTTGCTCCGTCACGGCGGCTTCGGGCTCGGCACGTTCAACGGCGTCGACGGCGAGATGATGATCCTCGACGGCAAGGCGTACCGCGGCACAACCGACGGGCGTGCGCACCTGGTGTCGGAGGGCGAGCAAACCCCGTTTGCCGTGGTCGTCGACCTCAAGCCGCAGGGATCGATGCCGGTGGCCGAGGGACAGTCGCTGGAGCAACTGGAGGCCGCGCTCGACGCGCTGCCCTACAGCGCCGCGCGCATCCTCGCGGCGCGGATCGACGGCCGATTCAAGAGCATCCGCCTCCGCAGCGAGCCCAAGCAGGCGCCGCCTTATCGCCCTTTGCCCGAGGTGATCAAGGAACAGCAGGTGGTGCACAACTTGGAGGATACGGAGGGCACCCTGATCGGTTTTCGCTTCCCGGCCGCCGCCAGCTCGGTCAACGTGGCCGGTTGGCACTTCCATTTTCTCAGCGCCGACAGGGCGCGCGGCGGCCATGCGCTGGCTCTGACCACCGGCCCAGGCGAGGCTCTGCTCGAGGAAATCTCCGACCTCCGAATCAGCTTTCCGGCCCAGGCCCCGGCCTCGAGCGCCAGCGCGGAGTCGGTCAAGGCGGTGGAGCGCCCGCGCTAGACCATGGCGCGCTCCTGCGCAATCGGGCCAGAAATTGTCGAGTGGCGCGTGGTCTCGGCGGCGAAGCGGTGCCCGCTTCGCCGGAACATGCGCAGGCGCCGTGACCGTTCTTTCGCAGCGCACCGAAAAGGCCGGCGGGCGCAATTCGGTTGTTGTCCGCCATCGCGCGGCTCGATATAAGCTCGCCCCGCGAGCAGGGGGTTCGCGTTGCTTCGGCATGGGGTAACAATGTCTTCGCACAAGAATGGCGCCGCGATATTCGACAAGACCAGGCCCTACCGACCCACCGACAAAGAGCCTTTCATGAACGAGCGCCAGCGGGAGTATTTCCGCCAGAAGCTGCTCGCGTGGAAGGAGGAGATCCTGAAGGAGGCAAGGGAGACGCTGGCTCATCTGCAGGCCGAGAGCGAGAACCACCCCGATCTCGCCGACCGCGCATCGTCGGAAACCGACCGGGCGATCGAGTTGCGCGCCCGCGATCGCCAGCGCAAGCTGATCGCCAAGATCGACGCTGCCCTCTCCCGCCTCGAGGACGGCACCTACGGCTATTGCGAGGAGACCGGCGAGCCGATTTCGCTCAAGCGGCTCGAGGCGCGGCCGATCGCCACGCTCTCGGTCGAGGCGCAGGAGCGCCACGAACGGCGCGAGCGCATCTATCGCGACGAGTAGCGAGTGAAGCAGCGAGTAGCGAGTAGCGAGTAGCGAGTAGAAGACATATGGCCAAGCGCAGGTTCTATTCGCTATTCGCTACTCGCTATTCGCTCGTTGCCCTGGTGGCGCTGGCCGCCACATCCGCCCTCGCGCAAAGCTGGCCGCAGCGGCCGGTGAAGATGCTGGTGCCGTTCGCGGCCGGCGGCAATATCGACGTGATGGGGCGGCTCGCCGCGGCGCGCCTGAGCGAGGCCTTCGGCCAGCAATTCGTGGTCGAGAACCGCGTCGGCGGCAACGGCTCGATCGCCACCGAGGCGGTCGCCCGCGCGGACGCGGACGGCTACACGCTGTTGTGGGCCAGCACCTCGGTGATCGCCATCTTTCCCGCGATCTCCAAGGTCGGCTACGATCCGCTGAAGGATCTCGCGCCGGTCAGCCTGTTCGGCGTGGCGCCGCAAGTGCTGATCGTCAACCCGAAAATCCCCGCGCAGAACGTCGCCGAATTCATCGCCTATGTGAAATCGCAAAAGGAAAGCCTCGCCTATGGCGGCGGCGGCGGGCCCGGCAGCGTCAGCAATCTGCTGATGTCGCTTTTCCTCAAGCGCGCCGGTCTGGAAATGACCAATGTCAGCTATCGCGGGACGGCACCGGCGCTCGCCGACCTGATCGCCGGCCATATCCCGACCATGTTCGTGCCGATCTCGGAGGCGCTGCCGCAGGCGCGCGCCGGTCTCGTTCGCATGCTGGCGGTGTCGAGCGCCACGCGCTCGCGCGAGGCGCCCGAGGTTCCGACCATCGCCGAGCAGGGATTTCCCGGGTTCGGCATCGTGTCCTGGACGGGGATGATGGCCCCGGCGGGCACGCCGAAGGACATCATCGACCGCCTGGCGGGGGAGTTTGCGCGCTCGCTAAAGGACCCGCAATTCGTCGCGCATATGCGGCAAGCCGGCGTCGAGCCCGCCGCCGATGCGAGCCCGGCGGGATTCGCCGCCTTCATCGCCAGGGAGATCGCGCTCTGGGGCGAAGCGGTGAAGGTCGCCGGGGTGACCTTGCAGAAGTAGCGCGCGGCACATCCATGGCACGTCATGCCCGCGAAAGCGGGCATCCGGTAACCTGGAAAACACGCGATTTGAGGCGGTGCCGGATCTGCCAGATCAGTGAGTACTGGATCGTCCACCTTCGGACGATGACAACCGGAGCCGCTCAGGGCTTCGGGGTCGGCCGGTTGAGCAGGCTCGCCATTTCCTGCTCGAGGCTGTCGTAGAGCGATCTCGGCTTGGCCTCGCCGCCTGCCGGCGTCGCCGCATCCGGCGCAGGAGCGTCGGGCGCGGCCGCGTCC
>JBAUOM010000328.1:0-6313 GCA_049579765.1 Xanthobacteraceae bacterium | reverse complement strand
GCGCTCGGTGCGCCCCTCCCCTTGTGGCCACTGGGAGGGGTTGGGAGTGGGGTCGTGCGATTGACGCACCAGTGTTGCCAAACGCATCACCCCCTCCCCACCCCACAAGGAGGGAGCAGACCGAGTTTACCGCTTGCGGTGAGTCCATTTCAACGAGAGCCGCTTTAGTGGCGAATTCCGTTGCTGCGGCCGCGCGCCGTTCTGCGACTGGGCCGAGGCGATGGCCGGCGTGCCGAATGCGCGGTCGACTCTGATCGCGGATGATGCCTGGCGCGCTGGCTCAGCGCATTCTCGGCAAGCACGAGATTGTGGGCGCTGTTGATCAGGGCGATGTGCGAGAAAGCCTGCGGAAAGTTGCCGACCAGGCGCTTGGCGCGTGGATCGTACTCCTCCGACAGCAACCCGACGTCGTTGCAGAGCGCGCACAGTCGCTTGAACATCTGTTTCGCCTCGCGCATTTTGCCGAGCAGAACGAGGTTGTCGACGAACCAGAAGCTGCACGCCAGGAAGGCTCCTTCGCCCGGCGGCAGTCCGTCCTTGCCGCTCTGGGTCTTGTAGCGCATCACGAAGCCGTCGACCATGAGGTCGCGCCCGATCGCGGCCACCGTGCCGCGGACACGCGGATCGCTCGCCGGCAGAAAGCCCACGAGCGGCATCAGCAGCACGCTCGCATCGAGCGTGCTGCTGCCATAATACTGGGTGAAGGCACCGAGGTCGGAACTGAACGCCTTGCTGCAGATGTCGTCGTGGATTTCCTGCCGCAGCGTCTTCCAGCTGGCCACCGGGCCCTCCAGCCCGAATTCCTCGGCCAGTTTGACGGCGCGGTCAAAAGCCACCCAGGCCATGACCTTGGAATAGGTGAAGTGCTGGCGCCCACCCCGGACCTCCCAGATCCCGTCGTCCGGCTCGCGCCAGATCTTCCCGAGGTGATCGAGCATGGCGCGCTGCAGGTCGAAGGCGGCATCGAGCGCGCCCAGCCCGCCCCGGCGCCCTTGATAGAGCGCATCCATGACTTCGCCGTAGACGTCCAGCTGCAACTGGTCGGAGGCGGCATTACCGATGCGCACCGGCTTCGCGCCCTGGTAACCCGGCAACCAAGGCAACTCCAATTCGGTCAGCCGCCGCTCGCCGTCGATGCCGTACATGATCTGCAATTGCTGCGGACTGCCGGCGACGGCGCGCAACAGCCATTCGCGCCAGTCGCGTGCCGCGCCATAGAAGCCGCTGTTCATCAGACTCAACAAGGTGAACGTCGCGTCCCTCAGCCAGCAGTAGCGATAGTCCCAGTTGCGCGCTCCGCGGAGTTGCTCCGGCAGCGACGTGGTCGGAGCCGCGACGATGCCGCCGGTAGGGCGATAGGTCAGCGCCTTCAGCGTGATCAGCGAGCGCCGCACGATGTCCGACCACTCGCCGACTTCGCGGCAGCCCGAAGACCAGTCGCGCCAGAAGACCTCGGTGTCGCGCAGTGCGGCCATCGGGTCGATCGCGTCGGGCGGTGCGCGATAGGACCGGCCGTAGGTAAGAACAAAAGGCACCGTCTCACCTTCGGAGACGACGAACTTGCCCACGGTCTTAAGATCGTCGCCGTGCAATTCGATCGGCGTACGCAGCACCGTCATATTGGGCCCGGCGATCGCACGCAGCGTGCCGTCCTCGAGACGCGTCATCCAGGGCACGAGCGAGCCATAGTCGAAGCGCAGGACCAGCTCGCAGAACATTGCGACCCGGCCGCACCGACCCATCACGATACGGACCACGTCCGACGCCTTGCCGCGTGGCGGCATGAAGTCGATCAACGTGACTGCGCCGTCGCCGGTCGTGAACTCGGTCTCGAGGATCAGGGTGTCGTCGCGATAGCGCCGCGTGATCCGTGTCTTCGGGTCGACCGGCGCGATCCGCCAGCGCCCATGCTCGGGATCGCCGAGCAACGAAGCAAAGCAGGCGCCGCCGTCGAAGCGCGGCCAGCACAGCCAGTCGATCGAGCCGTCGCGGGCGACCAGCGCGGCCGTCTCGCAGTCGCCGATGAGGGCATAGTCTTCGATCGGGTGCGCCATTGCCGCTTCCTGTGGCCCTGCGAGGTCGATCACGCGGTTCGCGGGCTCGACCGGACGCAATTGGGATAAATGGATGGAACGACGAAGCTTTCGCAGACTGGGCTTCATCGGCTCAGCAGAGATCCGTTCAGCAGTAACAGGTTTACGCGCTTCGCGCCCGCCGGCAGACAGGAACTGGTACGGACCGGCTGGTTCCGCTGGCAATCCCATAGACCACCGGTGCGGCGCGGCATTTCGTCCCTGCGCGCTCCGCTCCGGGACGAAAGAGCAAGCGATGTCGTAGCAAAGACCGCATGAATTCGATCAATGCCCAGTGCCCCGAACCCGAACTTCGCACACACCGTGCGGCAAATGCGATCGCGAACTTCGGGTTCAAAAGGGGCACTAGTATCATAGAGTTGCTAGTGGTCCTTAGATTCCGAAGTTCGCAAACGCGGGTGCCGCGAAATGATGCGAACTTCGGAATCGGACCACTAGTTCCGAGATCGCTGCGATTGTCGCCATTTTGCGACCCCGAGGCTTGCCGTGTGTGGGGAACCGGGACGGGATGTGCGTGGTTCACAACAGGTTCCGGATTCAAGCGGGTGAAACGCAGGGCGGCCGGACCTTGAGGGGTCGTCCGCTATCCAGAGGCGTCGGTGCGAGGTCGTGCGGAAGACTACGGGCTTCCCGGTTGGGAGAGATCCCTCATGGTTGCCAATGTCGCGATCCGGGGTTCCCGCGTGCTCATCATCGGAGCGGGATTCGGTGGACTCTCCGCGGCGAAGTCGCTTGCCCGCGGGCCGTTCGACGTCACTCTGATCGACCGCTACAACTATCACCTGTTCCAGCCGCTGCTGTATCAAGTCGCGACCGCGGCGTTGTCGCCGTCCGACATCACATCGCCGATCCGAACCGAGTTTCACCGCCGGCCCAACGTTCGCGTCATGCTCGCCAACGTCTCCGAAGTCGACACCGGGCGGAACGAAGTCGTTGCCGAAGGTCGGCGAATCCCGTTCCATTATCTCGTGGTCGCGACCGGCGCGCAGCAAAGCTATTTCGGGCACGCCGACTGGGCGCAGGACGCCCCTGGCCTGAAGACCATCGACGACGCGATCTATCTGCGACGCCGCATTCTGCTCGCGTTCGAGAGAGCCGAAATCGAGTCCGATCCCGATGAGCGCCGACGGCTGTTGAACTTCGTCGTCGTCGGTGGAGGTGCGACCGGTGTCGAATTGGTCGGGGCCATCGCCGAATTGGCGAAGCGTGCTCTCGCGTCCGACTTTCGCACCATCGATCCGCGGTCGGCCCGGATCATCCTCGTCGAGGCAGGATCGCGCGTCCTGAGCCAGTTCGACGAAACGCTGTCCCGTTCCGCGCAACGAGCGCTGGAGCGATTGGGTGCCGAGGTCCGCGTCGGAACCGCGGTGACCGGGTGCGACGAGCAGGGAATTTCCATGGGGAAGGAGAGGATCGAGAGCCGGACCGTCATCTGGGCGGCGGGCGTCGAGGCTTCTCCGGCGGGTCGCTGGCTCGGCGCCGAGACCGACCGCGCGGGACGGATCAAGGTCCAGCCGGATCTTTCGCTTCCCGGGCGGCCACACATTTTCGCCATCGGGGACACCGCATCCAGCGTCAACAGCGAGGGCCGACCGCTTCCGGGCGTGGCGCCCGTGGCCAAACAACAAGGCGCCTATGTCGCGCGCGTCATTTCCGCCCGCGCTGCCGGAAGGTCGATTCCCCCGTTCCGATATAGGGACTACGGGATGCTGGCCACGATCGGGCGCAGCCACGCAGTGGCTGAGCTCAGAGGCATCAAGATCAGCGGGTTTGCGGCTTGGCTGCTGTGGTGCTTCGCCCACATCTATTTTCTCATCGGATACCGGAACCGACTGATCGTGATGCTGAATTGGGCATGGAACTTCGTCACGTTCCAGCGCGGAGCGCGGCTGATCACCGGAATCGTGGGCGCGCGGATGAAGGACCTGAAACAGATGTCGCATGCGGAAGCGACGGGCGGGACCCGGCGTGAAATGCACTGAGCAGAGGCCGTCGTCGTGCCAGTGCAGCGCCGGCTCCGAACGGGCGGCTCGCGCCACCGCCCTTGGCGGCACGTCCTGGAGAAGCAGGAACCGGCTGCGAACGGGATGTGCGCCAGCAAACGAATCTCGAGCGCGTCTCGGTGCCGGCCGATCAAAATGCGAGGTGCGATCCTGCGGCAGCATCCCTGGCAACCGGAAGACACGCGGAGGAACCCGATGCATGCCTCGATGAAATTCGTGTCGCGCGTTGCTTCCCGTTGCCGCGCGCGGTCGTGTCTCAAAGCTCTGACGCTGAACGCATTCGCCGCATGCACCGCGCGCCTGACGCGGGCTTCGCTCGTCGGCGTGCTGACGATTTTGCTGGCATCGTGGGGGCAGGCTGTCCGCGCGCAGGACAATCCGTCGGGCAGCGTGCAGCGGCTGCAAACGATCGGCTTCACGGTTGCGGATATCGACCGGGAGGCGGATTTTTTCGCGCGGGTCCTGCGGTTCGAGAAGGTCGCCGATTTTCGCCTGGTCGGCGATGCCTACAGCCGGATGGAAGGCGTGTTCAGCGCCAATATGCGCATCGTGCATTTGCGCTTGGGCGAGCAGGTGCTCGAACTCACCCAGTACGTCTCGCCGTCCACCGGCCGCCCGATCCCGGTGCCCTCCTACAGCAACGACAACTGGTTCGAGCACATGGCCATCGTCGTCGACGACATGGACACGGCGTACAAGGTCCTCCAGGACAACAATGTCGCGCAGATTTCCGCTCATCCCATCACGATTCCCGCGTCGAATGTCGGCGCAGCGGGCATCAAGGCGATCAAGTTCCGCGATCCGGAGCGCCACGATCTGGAGCTGATCTATTTTCCCTCCGGCAAGGGCAGCGCCGCCTGGCAGAAGCCGACCAACAAGCTGTTCCGCGGGCTCGACCACACTGCCATGACGATCGCAAGCACGGAGAAGAGCGTGGCCTTCTACCGCGATTTGCTCGGGTTCCACGTTGGCGGCGTCACGTTCAACACCGGAACGACGCAGGAAGTTCTGGACGGGCTTTTCAACGACACCTGCCTGATAACGGCGATGATGCCGGCCTCGGCGCCGCCGCATATCGAGTTCCTCGACTACAAGACGCCGCCCGGGGGCCGGCCGATGCCGCTGGATACCAGGGCCAATGACCTCTGGCATTGGCAAACGACGCTGGTCACCAAGGATATCGGCGCGCTCACCGAGCGATTGCGCCGGGCGGGCGTGCAGTTCATCTCGCCGGACTTCGTGCCGGTCCCGCTGGACGCGCAGGCCGCCCTCGGCTTCAAACGCGCGGTCATGGTGCGCGACCCCACCGGTCACGCGTTACGCCTGGTCGAGGAATAGTCGCCGGATCGTAGCGGCGGTTCAGAGGTCCGCATCATTGCAGCGGCGACGTCGAAATGCGGACTTCTAAATCAAAAGCTACACTAGGTTGGTAAGTTGCTTAGCGTCACTCGATTCCGAAGTTCGCAAATCAGGGTGCCATAGAATCATGCGAACTTCGGAATCGGGACACTGGTTGCGAGGTCCTCACGCGCAGGAGAGAGCATGACCCGACAGGAGCCGTTCGTCGATTTCATCGCGAGATTGTGCCTCGTGCTGATTTTCCCGTTCAGCGCCCTCAGCAAGATTTTCGACCATCAGGCGGCGATGCAACAAGCCGCCCACGGCTGGATCCCGCTGCCCGCCGGTCTGGCGGCGCTGTTGCTGGTGCTCGGTGGCATGCTGGAAATCATCGGCCCCGTTTGCATCCTGCTCGATTACTACCGCCGCCAGGCGGCGCTGTTGTTCATCTTTTACGTCGTCGCCACCGCCGTTCTATTTCACAATTTCTGGGACTTTCCCTTCAACGGCGATGCCTGGAACCAGAATTTCTGGCCGTTCTTGAAAAACTTCGGACTGGCGGGTGGGTTTCTCTATATTGCGACCGACGCCAAAGCCCAGTCGCTGCGTAGCGCCTTTTCCTTCAAGCCGCGATAGGCCTTTTTGCGATGGACGGGCCCACATCGAATGGCGGCGCCCGCGGACCGATCCTGGCCGCAAGGGGAGCCGCCGCATTGTCCCTACCACGTTCGGCCTCGTCCCCTCCTGCGCCGTCCGCGATCAGGTTCACGCGCGCGATCTGCGGGGATCTCGCCCAGGCGGAGCGGCGCGAGTGGTGGATCGCCAATGGGCTCGGCGGCTACGCGGGCGGCACCATCGCCGGCAGCCTCACGCGACGAT
>JBAUOM010000327.1:0-9389 GCA_049579765.1 Xanthobacteraceae bacterium | reverse complement strand
GTGGCCCAAAGGCCACCTCCAAGTAGCGCTCGTCAGCGGACGAGCGAGGGAGGAGCCCGCTCGCTATTGAGCCCATCTCGGAAATACGATCTCCACCTTACGCGAGCGCGGCTCGACGATGGCGACCAGCTCTTCCACCACCACGTAGCCGAAGCCGCGCAGTTGGGGTGCTAATTTTTCCGCTTCGGCCGGAAGTGAATGGACCTGGATTTCCGCAGGCACGACGCCGTCGACCGCGACCGAAAAGGAAGAGGCTGCAAGCGGCGGGGTCTGCTTGGTGATCAGCTCGGAGATCTTCACCTTTTGCTCGAGCGATAGCGCATCCGCCTTCGACGCCGCGGATTGTGACGATGTCTCAGCCATTGCGGCCGAGACGACGAATTGCAGGATTGCGGTCAGCACCAGAAGTTTTCGCATTGGGGTCCCACGGCTTAGATGCCATCACTCCCACAGCCGCAACTAGGGTGAAACCGGACCAGTTCCCACCCCCGCCGGGGCAGAGAGCCAGTCGCGCAATCAGCGCAAATCTGGCTTTCTCTTGTGATTACAAATACTTGTAACCGTCGAGCCGCGGAGACCGCACACGGTAATTTGATGATACATGTGTTGCATATCTCTGATCGCTTGATACAGTACCGCTGCCATGAATGTCGGAATGCCGGGGGTCCTGGTCCACGGTTGGCTGCTGCTCATCCACCAGCTCCCAGCCAAGCCCGCATATCTTCGCGTCAAGATCTGGCGCCGGCTGCAAGGGATCGGCGCGATCGCGGTCAAGAATGCGGTGCATGCGCTGCCCATGAACGAGGAGAGCCAGGAGGACTTCGAATGGCTGCTGCGCGAGATCGTCGAAGGAGGAGGTGAGGCCTTTGTCTGCGAAGCCCGCCTGATCGACGGCCTCTCCGACGAGGAGGTGCGGTCGCTCTTCGACCGGGCTCGCGACGCCGACTACAAGGACGTCGTCGAGGCCGCACGCGCCGTAGCGAAGCTGGTCCGCTCGGACGGAAAATCCGAGGCCGCCGCCGAGCTTCGCAGTCAGGTCGCGCGCTTGCGCAAACGCCTCGCCGAGGTGGTTGCGATCGATTTTTTCGGCGCCATCGGCCGCGAAGCGGCGGAAGGCCTGCTCAGGAAGTTGGAAGTCCAATTGAGCGAGGACGAGGCCGTGACCGACAAAGCGTCAGCCAATTCTGCGACAAGCGCCTTGGGGACCCTTCGCGAGCGAACCTGGGTCACGCGCCAAGGCGTCCATGTCGATCGCATCGCCAGCGCGTGGCTGATCCGCCGCTTCATCGATCCCGAGGCCCGCTTCAAGTTCGTGTCCGGCAAAGGGTATCGACCGGATCAAGGCGAGCTGCGCTTCGACATGTTCGAGGCCGAGTTCACCCACGAGGGCGACAAATGCACGTTCGAAGTGCTGCTGGAGCGCGGCGGGCTCCACGATCCCGCGCTCTCCGCCATCGCCGAGATCGTCCACGACATCGATCTCAAGGACGACAAGTTCGGCCGCACCGAGGTCGCCGGCATCCGAACGCTGGTCGAAGGCATTGCCGTCGCAACGAAGGACGACTTGGAACGGATCACGCGCGGCACCGAGGTGTTCAACAGCCTCTACGAATACTTCAAGAAAAGGCGCCGCTAGCCGCGAATGTCGCCGCGTCGACGAGGCAATCGGGGTAAATTGTCATGCAGCAAGCTCTTCCTTCGGTGACCGCGGCCGATCTTTATGCCCGGCTCGGCACTGCCTCCGCTCCGACCGTGATCGACGTTCGGCGCGCCGCAGATCTTGCCGACGCGGGCGAGCTCCTCGTGTCCGCCTGCCATCGTCCGCCGGACGAGGTCGACGAGTGGCGGCAGGCCTTGCCCGGCACGCGCCAGGTCATCGTGTACTGCGTTCATGGCCATCAGGTCAGCCGAGGCGTGGCTGCCGCGCTGTGCGCGGCCGGGCTCGACGCGGTCTATCTGCAAGATGGCATCGCCGGCTGGATCGCAAACGGGCTGCCGACCCGTCGCGCGATCGGCACGGCGCCGGGCAAATGGGTCACGCGCGAGCGTCCGAAGATCGACCGCATCGCCTGTCCGTGGCTGATCCGGCGCTTCATCGATCCGCGGGCGCAGTTCATCTACGTTCCCGCCAAGGCCGTTCTCGACGTCGCCAATGAGATTGGCGGAACGCCGTACGACATCGACGGAGTCGAATTCGCCCACGAAGGCGAGCGCTGCTCCTTCGACACCATCCTGCGCATCTACGGCATCAGGGATGCGGCACTCGACCATCTCGCCACCATCGTCAGGGGCGCCGACACCTCCCGCCACGATTTGAGCCCGCAGTGCGGCGGCCTGTTCGCCATCTCGTTGGGCCTGTCCGCGAACCTTGCCGACGATCACGACATGCTCGCCCACGGCATGGTGATGTACGACGCGCTCTATACCTGGTGTCGCAGTCTCCAGGCGGAGACGCACAACTGGCCGTCGGCGAGCGTTAAGCAGGCGCGCCATGGCTGAGCTTACGGTCGTCATACGAGGCCGTTCGCAGCCTGCCCACGGAGTGTCGCTGCGCGAGGCGGTGCGGACCTGGCTGCGCGTCGCGGCGCTGAGCTTCGGAGGCCCCGCCGGCCAGATCGCGGTCATGCATCGCATCCTGGTCGAGGAGAAGCGCTGGGTTTCCGAACGGCGGTTCCTGCACGCGCTCAACTACTGCATGCTGCTGCCGGGCCCCGAGGCGCAGCAGCTTGCGACCTATATCGGCTGGCTGATGCATCGCACGCTCGGCGGCATCATCGCCGGCGGGCTGTTCGTCGTCCCCGGCATCGTCGCCATCATGGCGCTCAGCTACGTCTACGCCGCGTGGGGCAACATGCCCGTCATCACCGCGTTGTTCTTCGGCCTCAAGGCCGCGGTGCTCGCGATCGTGCTCGAGGCAGTCGTTCGGATCGGCAAGCGCGCGCTCAGGAACCGGGTGACGATCGCGCTCGCGGCCGCGGCTTTCGTGGGTATCTTTTTTTTCAACGTTCCTTTCCCCATCATCGTCTTCGGCGCGGCGATCGTCGGCTTCGTCGCCGGGTCGATGGGCCTTGCCGAGTTTCAGACCAACGCCGGGCACAGGCCAGCCGGCGGCAACGACACATCGGCCTCCGACGACGACATGCTCGGCGAGGAGATACCTGAGCACGCCCGCCCCAATGTCGCGCGCGCGCTGGGCGTCGCGGCCATTTGGCTCGCACTCTGGCTCGTTCCGGTCGTCCTCCTCCTCGCCGCGCTCGGCAGCGCCAACGTGTTCAGCCAGATCGCCGTGTTCTTCAGCAAGATGGCGGTGGTCACCTTCGGCGGCGCCTACGCCGTGCTCGCCTACGTCGCGCAGCAGGCGGTGGAGAACTACGGCTGGCTCAAGCCGGGCGAGATGCTCGACGGACTGGGGATGGCCGAGACGACGCCGGGGCCGCTGATCATGGTGCTGCAGTTCGTGGGCTTCATGGCGGCCTACCGTGATCCCGGCGCGCTCTCGCCGATGCTCGCCGGGACGCTGGGCGGCCTGCTCGCCACCTGGGTCACCTTCACGCCCTGCTTTCTCTGGATCTTCCTGGGCGCTCCCTTCATCGAGACCTTGCGCGGCAACAAGGCGCTCAACGCCGCGCTCTCCGCCATCACCGCCGCGGTCGTCGGCGTCGTGCTCAACCTCGCGATCTGGTTCGCGATCCACACCGTATTCCGCGAGACCGCGCCGGTGCGGGCCTTCCCGCTCGCATTCGACGCGCCGAATTTCGCCAGCGTCGATCCGTGGGCTCTCACCCTGTCCGTGGCGGCAGCCATCGCGATCTTCCGGTTCAAGGTCGGTATGATCCCGACGCTCGCGGCGTGCTGCGGGGCCGGAATTGCCTTGTTCCTCTTGGGAGCGCTCGCGTGAGCCGCTGATGGGAGACGCGAGGCCGGACGCTCAACGGGTTGAGGGGTTGGGTGGCAACAGGGCCGACGGGCCCGAAAAGAAAAAGGAGCTTCACATGCTACGCACTCTCTTTGCTGTCCTCATCGGCACGGCTGCGCTGCTGGCTGCGAAGGCCGCCGGCGCGCAGGAGATCGATTGGAAGAAGGTGGACGAGGCGATGGGCAGAACCGCCGCGGTGTCCGGCGACGTTCATCGCTACGGCTTTCCGCGCACCGATCTCCACGTGACGCTCGACGGCGTCACCATCAAGCCGGCCTTGGCGCTCGGCGGCTGGGCGGCGTTCAAGCCGGTGCACGGCGGGGCGATGGTGATGGGCGATCTCGTTCTGCTGCAAACCGAGATCAATCCGGTGATGGCCAAGCTGATCGCGAACGGCCTCGAAATCACGGCCGTCCACAATCACTTGCTGCGCGCCGACCCGCTGACGTTCTACATGCATGTCGGCGGCCATGGCGATCCGGTGAAGCTGGCGACGGCGATCCGCGCTGCCCTGGCGGAGAGCAAGACTCCGCCGGCGCCGCCCGCCGCGGCCGCGCCTCCGCCCGCGATCGATCTCGACACCGCCCAGCTCGACCAGATCATCGGCGCCAAAGGACGCGCCGTGGGCGGCGTCTACCAATTCGGCGTGCCGCGACGCGACCCGATCAGCGAGGACGGAATGCAAATCGGCCCGGCCGGACCGATGGGCGTGGCGATCGGCATCAACTTCCAGCCGACCGGCGGCGGCAAGGCCGCCATCACCGGCGACTTCGTGCTCACGGGAGACGAGGTGAACCCGGTGATCAAGGCGCTGCGGGGAAACGGCATCGAGGTGACCGCGATCCACAATCACATGCTCACGGAACAGCCGCGCCTGTTCTTTCTACACTTCTGGGCCAACGACGACGCCGTGAAGCTCGCCAAGGGACTGCGCGCCGCGCTCGACAAGACCGCCAGTGTCAGGAGCTGACGACAAGTCCCGTCCATCCGGCGGTGTTGGATCGCATGCCGATCCAACACTGCACCCACGGGCGACGTCGATGATGAGAAGCCTGCTCGTTCCCATCTTGCTCTTGGCAGCGGGCTCGCCGGCACTGACGCAGGACGCGGGTGTGCCAGCGGCTGCGTATTGCGACGATCTCAAACGCGTTGCCGGCCTGGCCATGACCGAGGAGCGATTTATCTCCATCGCCGGCAGGCCGCGCGAGGGCAATTTCCGGGAGACGAGCTTGGCGCTGGCGGGCTGGACCAACTGCGCCCTCTATGGCGCGGGGACCTATACCTGCGATTCTCCCGCCCTCGGCAGCGCCGAAGACGCCGAGCGGGCCCAGGCAGCAATCCTGCGGCAGATCAAAGCTTGTCTCGGAGCCGGATGGGCGGAAGCCGCCGCGCGGTCGTCGTCCGACTACGTGGTCCTGCACAGCGCGCTGCGCCCGGTTTCGATCACGCTGAGCACGGATGAAACCGACGACGACAAGCACCTCATACACCTCACCATGTTCGTTCGCAGAAACCAGGTACCGCAATGACGATTGCGCGCGCCATCGTCGACGGCAATGCCGCGGATACGGTCCCCGCGCTGCTGCGGGTGGCGGGTCTTGCCAAGCGCTACGGCGAGCAGCCCGCGCTGGCCGACATTTCCTTCAGCGTCAATGGCGGCGAGGTGCTCGGCCTGATCGGACCCAACGGCGCCGGCAAGACCACGCTGCTGGAGGCCATCGCCGGCGTTCTTCCCGTCGACGGCGGCCGGATTCTCTGGCGCGGGAGCGCCGTTCCCCTGCCACGCCGCCGCGAGTCCATGTTCTACCTACCGGATGGACTGCGCCCCTGGGAAGACCAGTACGCGGCCAGCGTGATCGAGTTTTTCGCGGCTGCCTATGGCAGGCCTGCAAGCCTCGCCGCGGAAGCGATCCGCACGCTCGGCTTGGCGCCCGTTCTGCGCAAGCGGGTGGGCGCGTTGTCGAAAGGTTACGCCCGGCGGCTCATGCTGGCGCTCGCGCTGATCGCACCGCAGCCGCTGCTGCTGATGGACGAGCCGTTCGACGGTTTCGATCTCAAGCAAACACGCGAGATCATGGGCGTGCTGCGCCACCTTGCCAGCAACGGGCGCGCGCTGGTTCTGGCCGTTCATCAATTGCTCGATGCCGAGCGGGTCTGCGACCGCTTCGTGCTGCTCGTCGACGGCCGCATTCGCGGCGCCGGCACGCTCGCGGAGCTGCGTGCGCGGACCGCCTTGTCGCGGGGTGGATTGGAGGATGTCTTCCTTGCGCTCACCTGACGCGGCGGTTGCGCGGCGCGCCTCCTTTGGCGCCTTGCTCGCCAAGGAGCTGCGCGAGCTCGCGAGCGGCCGTGCGCTGTGGACCATGCTGCTGATGCTTTGTCCGCTGATCGGCTACAGCTTCTGGCAGGCCGTCGCCCTCTACGCCGAGGCGAGCTCGGCTGCGCGGGAGCAGCCGGTGCTCGCCGGCGGGCTCTCGCCGCTCGACGGGGTCCTGGTCCCGACCTTCGGCGCGCTCTATGTCGCCGTCACGCTGCTGTTTCCATTCGTGGCGATCCGCAGCCTCGGCCGCGAAAAAGAAACCGGCGCGCTGCGCTTGCTGGTGCAGCTGCCGTATCGGATGCCGACACTGATCGCGGCCAAGATGACGGCGATTTTCGCCGCCCTGCTCGCTGCGCTGGTTCCGGCGGCCTCCGCCCTCGTCGTCTGGCGCGGGCTCGGCGGGCACCTGCATGCTCCGGAAACCGCCAACCTCATCCTCGGGCATCTCCTCTACGGCCTCCTGGTGGGCGCCATCGCGCTGTTCGCCGCGAGCGTTTCGGAAAGCTCGGCAACGGCGGCGATCATCGCCCTCGCCTTCACCATCGGATCGTGGGTCTTGGACGTTGCGCTGGCGGGGCAGCCGGGCGTGCTCGAATGGATATCGCGCCTGTCGCTGACCCAGACATTGCGCAGCTTCGAGCAGGGGCTGCTGTCGGCAGGCCTGCTGTTCGGGATCGTCACGGCGATCTGCGGCTTTGCCGCGCTGGCGGCGGTATGGCTGCATCCGGGTGTGCCGCCACGCACCAAGGTCCTGCGGTCGGCAGCTTGCATCGCCGTTGCCGCGGGCGTCTTCGCCTCGGCCACGCAGATCGGACTATCGATCGACGTCGCCGAGGATCGGCGCAACTCGTTTCCCGTCGCCGATCAGAAAGCGCTCGCCGGCTTGCGCGAGCCGTTGACCGTCACGGTTCGTTTGGCACCGGAAGACCCGCGCTATGTCGATCTGCGGCGCAGCGTTCTGAGCAAGCTCGAGCGCGCGCTTCCCGACGTCACCATTCGGCTCGCCGCGACAGGACAAAGCGTCGTCGGCAGCACCAGCGACGAGGCTTACGGCGAGGTCGAGTATTCCTACGACGGCCGCTCCGACAAAAGCCGTTCGACCAGCCCGCGCGAGATATTGCCCCTGCTCTATGCCCTGGCCGGAAAGCCGGTTCCGGCGCCGGCCGCCGGCGTGGACTATCCGGGCTACCCGCTGGTCGCCGGCGGATCGCCGGCGCTGGCCTGGTTCTTCGGCGGCCTGCCCTTGCTGATCGTTCTCGCATGGTGGCGGTGCCGCCGCCCGCCGCGGATCGCGGCACAACTCGTCGAGGATGGAGGTCAACCATGAAAGTCGCCCGCAACGCCATCACGATCGCAGTCGCGTGTATCGGTCTCGCAGCCCTGCTGCCATACGCCGGTGCGGGACAATCGCTGAAAGTCGATTTTTCGGACGAGACCGTCGGTGCCGAGCCCACATCGTTCGTCGACGTCGTCGGCGTCTGGCGGATCGAGGCGGAGGGAAACAACAAGGTGCTCGCGGTCGACGGCCGGCAGTGGAAGGAGGGACAGACCTCGGCCAGCATCGCCGACAAGGCGCGCGCGCTCTACGGCGACCGCTATGCCGAGTTCCTCGATCGCGTCCAGGCCTACGCCTATTTCCCCTACACCGTCGCCAAGGAGGTGGCCGATTTCCACGACGGCGAAATCTCCGTGCGCTTCAAAGGCATCTCCGGCCGCATCGACCAGGGCGCGGGCGTCCTGTTCAACCTGAAGCCCAACGGCGACTATCTGACGATCCGCGCCAATCCGCTCGAGAACAATCTGGTGCTGTGGAAATTCGAGAAGGGCAAGCGCTCGTCGGTCAAATGGATTCGCAACACCCCGACCGCGACGCGCCAGTGGCACGACCTCAAGGTCCGGATCGCGGGCACGAAGGTCGCGGGCTATCTCGACGGCAAGCTCTATCTGGAGCATGTGTTGCCGCAGCCCGTGGCGGGACGCATCGGCCTGTGGTCGAAGGCCGACAGCCACGTCTACTTCGACGACTTCACCGCGGCGCCGGCCGATTGATCGTCGACCGCCGAGCCTCGTGCGCCGCGCGGTCGCCATGGATGCCCACAACATGAGCGGGCAGGCGAATATCCTCTACCTCTACGCCGCGCGCGCGGCGCGCGGGTTCGGCGACGGATTCGCCGCCATCATCCTGCCGGCCTATCTGATCGAGCTCGGGTTCGATCCGTTCCAGATCGGGCTGGTGGCGACGGCGGCGCTGCTGGGGTCGGCGGCACTGACCTTGGCCATCGGCTTCGTGGCGCCGCGCTACGACCTGCGCACGCTGCTTCTCGCCTGCGCGGCGTTGATGGTGGTGACAGGGATCGCCATTCCGAACGTGCAGCACCTGGTTTTCATCGCCGCGATTGCGTTCATCGGCACGATGAATCCGACCACGGGAGACATCGGCGTGCATGTGCCGCTGGAGCAGGCGGCCCTCGCGCAGCGCGCCTCCGACCGGGAGCGGACGCATGTTTTCGCGCGCTACAGCCTGACCGGCGCTTTGTCGATCGCCGCCGGCGCGCTGGCGGCAGGCGCCCCGGACCTCTTGCTGTCGTTCGGGATCGGCAAGCTCGCCGCGCTCAAGGCGATGTTCTACCTCTATGGCGCGCTCGGGCTCCTGGGCGCCGCGTTCTACGCGCAGCTGCCGCGCAGCAAGGCGAAGGAAGCCGGGACGCCGACCATGGCGCTGGGCCCCTCCCGCACGACCGTCTACAAGCTGGCCGCGCTGTTCAGCCTGGATTCGTTTGCCGGCGGGTTCGCCGTGCAATCGCTCTTGGCGCTCTGGCTGTTCGAGCGCTTCGAGCTGTCGCTCGCCGCCGCGAGCATCTTTTTCTTCTGGTCGAACGTGCTGACGGCGTTTTCGTATCCAGTGGCCGCACGCCTCGGGGCGCGCTTCGGCCTCGTCAACACCATGGTCTTCACCCACATCCCTTCGAGCCTGTGTCTCATCCTCGCGGCGTTATCGCCCAATCTCACCGTGGTCCTTGCGCTCCTGCTCGTGCGCTCCGCGCTGTCGCAGATGGACGTGCCGACGCGCACGTCCTACGTGATGGCGGTCGTGACCCCGGCCGAGCGGACGGCCGCCGCGAGCGTGACGGCGGTTCCGCGCAGTCTGGCGTC
>JBAUOM010000326.1:0-4355 GCA_049579765.1 Xanthobacteraceae bacterium | reverse complement strand
GCGCCGTAATATTTCTCCGCCGCCTCCCTCCCGACATAGCCGCAGCGCACGTCGCGGGCGAGACGGTCGAGGTCGCGCTCGAGCGGCGAGCCGAAACCGCCGCCGCCGCCCGAGCGCAGGATATAGGCGTCACCCGCGTGCAGGACCTGGTTGAGCGCCTTGCCGTTGTGGAAGCGCTGCTCCTCGGCGGCGCCGAAGCGATGGATGGCGACCGAATTGCCTGACCCGGAAAGTCCGCCGTCGAGCCCCCAAGGCTTGCACTTCACCCGGTCCATCTGCGAGTTGAAGCGCAGGTCGTGGCGCGCCTGCACCACCTGCTCGCAGCCGAGCCCGCCGCGCAAGCGCCCGGCACCGCCGGAATCCGGGCGCAGCGCGTAGCGCTCGACCAGCAGCGGATATTTCGCCTCGACCTGCTCGGAGGGGCCGTTATGGGTGTCGCCGTCGTTCATGGCGATGGTCGCGTTGCGGCCGTCGCTGTCGTGCTTGGCGCCCCAGCCGCCGCCGATCAGGCCGCCGAGATAGATGTAGAAGCTGTCGTCCCTGGGGCGGCGGCCGTTGACGCGGCCGACCACGAGGTCGGCGTGGTGGCCGGCGATGATGCGGTCGGGGATCGCCGGCGCGAGCGCCTTGAAGATGGTGTCGATGATGGTCATGGGATAGGTCATCCACATGCGCATGGCGGCGGGCTTGAGCGCGCTCACCACGCGCCCCGGCGGCAGCACGATCTCGAGCGCGCGAAACTGGCCGTCGTTGATGGGAAGATCGAGCGCCGAGGTCAGGCATTTGAACGCGACCTGGCAGCAGGACCGCCCCGCCGTCTCGCCGGAATTGTAGAACCCCGCGACCTGCTTGGAGACATCGGTGAGATCGACCTTCATCCGGTCGCCGGCGATTTCGACGCACACCCGGATCGGCACCGGCTCGCCGATCCGTACCCCGTCGTCGTCCATGAACGATTCCGCTTCGTAGACGCCGTCGGGAATTTCGCGCAGGCGCGCGCGGGTCTGCGCCTCGCTGTGATCCATGATCGCCGCGATGCCGCCGAGCACGGCGTCGCGGCCGTATTTCCCGATCATTTCGAGGAAGCGCCGCTCGCCGGTCTTGACCGCCGCGACCTGAGCACGGAAGTCGCCCATCGCACGCTCGGGAAGCCGCACATTGGTCTTGATGATCGCGATGAGCTCCTCGTTGGGCACGCCCTTGCGATAGATCTTCACGATCGGCATCTGCAGTCCTTCCGAGAAGATGTCGGTGGTGGCGCCGTCGAGCGTGCCGCCGACGTCGGGCCAGTGCGCCATGCAGCAGGAGAACGCCACCACCTCGCCGTCGTGGAAGATCGGCACCGTGAAGGTCATGTGATTGAGATGGCTGCCGGTGATGTAGGCATCGTTGGTCAGCAGAATGTCGCCGGGATCGAGATTCTCCACCCCGTAGTGGGCGATCTTGGTCTTCACCGTGTCGCTCATGCCGCGGATGAACATCGGCAGCCCGAGCCCGATCGAGACGGTGTTGCCTTGCGCATCGAACAGGCCGACGGTGAAATCGAGCGCCTCATAGATGATCATGTTGTAGGCGGTGCGCATGAGGTTGGTCTTCATCTCCTCGGTCGCGGCGATGAGGCCATTGCGGACGATTTCGGTCGTCACCGGATCGGCGCCCTGCGCGAGGGACGACTCTTTGGTTTTGAGCGCGGCATCCATCGTCAGCTCCGCAGAATCTCGATCACCAGATCACCGAAGGCGTCGACCGTCAGCGCGTCGCCGGGATGCACGACGGTGGTCGAGGCGTACTCCTCGATCAGCGCGGGGCCGGCGATGCGATTGTTGGCGACGAGCGCGGCGCGGTCGTAGCTGGGCGTATCCACGCGGCGGCCGGCCTCGGCGAAATAGACCGCGCGGCTGCCGCGCAACGCCGCGGCCGGCGGCTCGGAGCCGCCGGCCGCGATGGGCTCGAACGCCGGCTTGCGCATCACCCCGGTGATGGCGCTGCGCAGGCTCACGATCTCGGCCTTCTCGCCGGACGCGGAGTAGCCGTAGCGCCGCTCGTGCACGGCATCGAACCGCTGCTTGATCCCATCGCGATCCCGGGCGTCGAACAGATCGGTCGCAAGCTCGACGGTGACGGCGTGTTCCTGCCCGACATAGCGCATGTCGGCTGAGCGCTGCACGCCGATGCCGGCGAGCGCGACATCGCTGCGGCGGACGGCCTCGCGACCGCGCTGCTCCATCTCCGCGTAGATCTCTTCCATCGCCGGAAACGACGCTTCGGCGAGCGGCGTGAACCAGGTCTTGACGAAATCACGCCGCAGGTCCGCGACCAGCATGCCGTAGGCGGAGAAATGCCCGGGCGCGCGCGGGATGACGACCTTGGCGATGCGCAGCTCGCGCGCCACCATGGCCGCGTGCAGAGGGCCGGCGCCGCCATACGCGACGAGCGTGAAATCGGCGGCGTCGAAGCCGCGCTCGGTGGTGACCCAACGCACCATGTGCGACATCTTGGTGGTGGCGATGCGCAGGATGCCGTCGGCCGCCGCGGTGAGATCGAGGCCGAGCGGTTCGGCGACGCGCGCGGCGAGCGCGCGTGTCGCGCCCTCGAGGTCGAGCCGCATCTCGCCGCCGAGAAAACGGTCGGCGCCGAGTCGCCCGAGCACGAGACTGGCGTCGGTGATGGTCGGCTCGCTCCCGCCTTGTCCGTAACAGACCGGGCCGGGCTGGGCGCCGGCGCTTTCCGGCCCGACATGCAGCGCGCCCATCTCCACGCGCGCGATCGAGCCGCCGCCGGTGCCGACCTCCTGGATGTCGATCATCGGGATCTGCACCGGCAGGCCGGTGGCATAGCCGCCGATCAGCGCGCCGCCGGTCATCAGCACGGAACCGTCGTGGATCACGCCGGCCTTGGCGGTGGTGCCGCCCATGTCGAAGGCAATGGCGTGCTTCAGCCCGATGCTGTCGCACAGCGCCTTGGTGCCGATGACCCCCGCGGCCGGCCCGGATTCCAGCATCCGGATGCAGGAGGTTTGCGCCTCATCGACCCCGAACAGGCCGCCGGTCGACTGCACGATCAGGAAATCGCCGCCGAAGCTGGCGGCTCCGAGATGCTCGCCCATCTCTCCGAGATAGTGCCGCACGCGCGGCCCGACATAGGCGTTGGCGGCGGCGGTCGAGGTGCGCTCGAACTCGCGATATTCCTGCGAGAGCTCATGCGAGGCCGTGACGAAGAGATGCGGATGGCTCTCCGCGACGATCGCCTTCGCGCGCTGCTCGTGCGCGGGGTTGCGGTAGGAGTGCAGGAACAGGATGGCGATCGCCTGCGCGCCCGCCTCCACCGCGGCAGCCGCCGCGGCCCGCACCGCGTCCTCGTCGAGCTCGAGCAGCACCCTGCCCTGCGCGTCCATGCGCTCGCGGATCTCGTAGCGCAGGTCGCGCTCGATCAACGGCGCGTGGCGGCGGAAGAAGAGATTGTAGGACTCCGGGCGGTTGACGCGGCCGATCTCGTAGATGTCGCGGAAGCCTTGCGTGGTGATGAGCGCGCAAGTGGCGCCGGTGCGCTCCAGGATGGTGTTGATCGCAATCGTGGTGCCGTGCAGGAACAGCCGTGCCGCCTGGAACCGCGCACCTGCCTTGCCCACCCCGGTCTCGACGCCGGTGACCAGCCGCGCCGGCGTGGTGAGCGTCTTGCCGAGCCGAAGCTCCCCGGTCGTCTCGTCGAACGCGGCAACGTCGGTGAAGGTCCCGCCCACGTCGGCCGCCAGCCGGATCGAGCTCGACTCCGGCGTGCTCAAACCGAGACCCCGGCAGGCGTGGCAGCCGGCGCTTTCACGCGCAAGCGGGGCATGACCTTGTCGGCGAACAAGCCGATCGAGCGCAGGCTCTCCGTGCGCGTCAGATCGCCGAAGGCGAACTGCCCGACGAGGTAGTTGCAGCCGGTCTCCTCGAGCTGGGAGGCGAGGAATTGCGTCACCGTCGCCGGCGAACCGGCGATGCCCTGGCCGCGCTCGACCACCAGGTCGAAGGTCGCAGGGCGGGGATGCGACTGCTCGCGCCGATGCCGGCGGAACAGATGGGTGAAGCTCGCGTGCCAGACGAGATATGCGCGGCGGGCGAGCGCCATTGCCGCCGCATCGGTCGGTGCCACCACGACGAAGCGGCCGAGGCCGAGCTTGGGGAAGGCGGCGGTGCGCGGATGCACCTGCGGCCAGATCGTCCGATAGCGGTCGACGGAGAGCCTGGTCTCCTTCGGCGGGTCGAGGCTCACGACGTTGAGGTTGCGGCGCGCCGCGCGCTCGGCGCTCTCCGGCATGTGCACGCCGTACCAGATCGGCGGATGCGGCTGCTGCAGCGGGGCGATCTCCATCG
>JBAUOM010000325.1:0-3188 GCA_049579765.1 Xanthobacteraceae bacterium | reverse complement strand
CGTCGCGACCGACGCCGCCGACCGCCCGCTCGCGGGCTAGCAGGCATCGGCGCGGCTCGTGCATCCGACCGACCGGCGCGCCGACCACGTCGTCCAGCTGCAGGAGACCGCGCTCGGCCGGTTCCGGGGGGCGACCGCGGCGGTGGTCGGGCAGTGGGTGCTGGAGATCGAACTCTCGCGCAACGACACCCGCGTGTTTCGTTCGAGGAACCGCATTTTCTTACGCTGAGCAGGCGCCATGCCGGAACCGCTCGATCTTTCGATTTTCGTGAAGCACGACGGCGGCCTGTCGCACCTGGACCTCGCGGTCGAAGGCGTGGGCTGCGCCGGCTGCATCCGCAAGATCGAAGGCGGCCTGAAGCGAATTCCAGGCATCGTGGATGCCCGCCTCAACTTCACCAACCGCCGCCTCAGCGTCGACTGGCAGGATGGCATGCTCGCGGCGAGCGACGTGATCGTCGCGCTCGAGCGGATCGGCTATCGCGCCCATCCATTCGAGCCGGAGCGCGCGGAGTCCGACGAAGCGCGCCACGCGCGCCGGTTGATGAAGTGCCTCGCGGTCGCGGGCTTCGCGGGCATGAACATCATGCTGCTGTCGGTGTCGGTGTGGTCCGGCAGCGCGGCCGACATGACGCCGGAGACGCGCGATTTCTTCCACTGGCTTTCGGCACTCATCGCATTGCCCGCCGTGGCATATGCCGGTCAGCCGTTTTTCCGCAGCGCGTTGCGAGCGGTCCGGGTTCGGCAGCTCAACATGGACGTCCCGATCTCGCTCGGCGTGCTGCTCGCCCTCGGCATGTCGTTGGCGGAGACGATCAGCCACGCCGAGCACGCCTATTTCGATTCGGCCGTGATGCTGCTGTTCTTCCTGCTGTGCGGCCGTTACGTCGACCATGCCATGCGGCGCAAGACGCGCGCCGTCGCCGGCAATCTCGCCGCGATGAAGGCCGAAGTCGCGCACCGCTTCGCCGGTGGCGGCGAACTGGTGACGGTCCCGACCGCCGCGCTCGAGCCCGGCGACCGGCTGCTGGTGCGGCCCGGCGAGCGGGTGCCGGCGGACGGAACGGTGATTTCCGGCGCGTCGGAGATCGACGAGAGCCTGGTGACCGGCGAGACCACCCGCAAGAAGGTCACGGCCGGTACCGCGATCTATGCCGGGAGCATCAGCTATTCCGGCGCGTTGACCATGCGCGTCAGCGCTGCCGGTGCCGGCACATTGATCGACGACATCGAAAGCCTGCTCGCAAGGGCGGTGGCTGCCCGCTCGCGCCACCTCCGGCTCGCGGATCGCGCCGCGCGGCTCTACGCGCCCTTGGTGCACGTCACGGCGGCGGTCACGGCGATCGGATGGCTCATCGCCGGCGCCTCCCTGCATGATGCGATCATCACGGCGATCGCGGTGCTGATCATTACCTGCCCGTGCGCCTTGGCGCTGGCCATCCCGGCCGTTCAGGTGGTGGCCTCCGGCGCCATGTTCCGCGCCGGGGTCATTCTCAACGCGGGCGATGCCGTCGAGCGCCTGGCCGAGGTCAACGCCGTGGTGTTCGACAAGACCGGAACGCTGACGCTGCCGCAGCCGCGCCTCGACAACGCCGCCGATCTCGACCCGGACCTGATCGAAAAGGCCGCACGCCTAGCGCTGTCGAGCCGCCATCCATTGGCTGCGGCGCTGGCCCATGAAGCCCGCGCGCGTATCCCGTACGAAGGCGCGGTCGAGGAGCCGGGACAGGGCGTGCGCGCGGTGATCGATGGAGCGGAGGCGCGTCTCGGCAGTTCGGCTTTTTGCGGTATCGCCAGCGTCCCGGGCCATCTCTCCGTGGTCGAGCCCGGCACGTCGCTGATCGTGTTTGCCCACGGCGAGCGCAGCGCGGTTTTCGCGGTCCGCCAGCAACTGCGGCCCGACGCCGCGCTGGTCGCGAGGTCGCTGGCCGAACGCGGCTTCGATCTGCACATCCTCTCGGGCGATCGTCCGGCGGCGGTCGCGCCGGTCGCTGCCCGGCTCGGCATTTCGCAATGGCAGGGCGGGCTCGATCCGGGGCAGAAGATCGCCGCCATCGAAGCGCTGAAGGCGGCGGGTCGCCGCGTCCTCATGGTCGGCGACGGTCTCAATGATGCGCCGTCGCTTGCCGCTGCGCATGTCTCGCTGTCGCCAATCGGCGCCGCCCACATCACGCAGGCGCACGCCGACGCGGTGTTTCTCGGCGAGCGACTCGCGCCGGTGCTGGACGCGCTCGCGATCGCGCGGCGCGCGCGTGCGCTCATGCGGCAGAACCTGTGGCTCGCGGTGGTCTACAACGTCATCGCGGTACCGATCGCGATCGCAGGCCACGTCACTCCGCTGATCGCCGCCGTCGCGATGTCCGGCTCCTCCATCCTGGTGACCGTCAACGCCTTGCGGGCGGGCCGTCGTGCTGCGGGCTTGCCGCGGCCGGCGGCGATACCCGGCGGCACCGGCACGCCGCATCGGCGCTCGCCGTGAACGTGCTCGTCTATCTCGTGCCCATGGCTTTGCTGCTCGGCGTTACCGGGCTGGCGGCCTTCCTCTGGTCGTTGCGCAGCGGCCAATACGACGACGTGGAGGGCGCCGCGCTTCGCATTCTCGAGGACGACGATATCGACGCCGGCGCGTGATCCGACCTATGCTCGCCGGTTGTCGCCGGCGGCCGGCCCGGTCGATCCATCAAGCGGGGGAGCCGATGGAGGAGGGGAGTAGCGCCACGCCTCTCGTCGCCCTCGACGCAGTGGCGCTCGACACCGAGACCACGGGCCTCGATCCGCGCCGGGCATCGCTGGTCGAGGTCGCGGCGGTTCGGCTGGTCGGCGGGCGGCTCGAAGCCGCCGCCTCGCTAGGACGCCGCGTCCGGCCCCCCGGTCCGATACCCGCCGGGGCAACCCGCATCCACGGCATCGATGACGCCGCAGTGGCCGGCTCCCCGCCATTTGCCGAGGTCTGGCCCGAGTTTGCGGCCTTCATGGCCGGCAGGGTCGTGATCGGGCACGCGCTCGGATTCGATCTTGCCGTTCTCAAGCGCGAATGCGAGCGAGCGGGTCTGACCTGGGCGTTGCCGCGCACCCTCGACACGCGGTTGCTGGCCGAAATGGCGGCGCCGGACCTTGCCGACTATTCCCTCGACGCCGTGGCAGCCTGGCTTGAGATCAATGTGAGAGATCGCCATTCAGCCCTGGGC
>JBAUOM010000324.1:0-7889 GCA_049579765.1 Xanthobacteraceae bacterium | reverse complement strand
TTCGATGGAACGACGGGCGGGGCGCCAAGCTCACCCACGGTCTTCAGTGACCCAGGGGGTATCGGACACCCGCCCATCACCGCGACCCCTACACTATGCGAGTCGCGGTGATGAAAGTTACAAGGGGTCTCTCCAAGACCTCAGGCGGCTGATAGTCCCCCCTCACCCGCCGCGCTTCGCGCGTCGACCTCTCCCCGCTTGCGGGGAGAGGTGACACCCGCGGCACTACGCGCAGTCGATCTTGGCGAGGAGATCGGCGAACTTTTCCATGACCTTGTGCGTGAGCTCAGGGCTCGCGCGCGCGACCACCGGAAAGTCCTTGAGCCGCTCGAACGGCCGGCAGGCGTCGATGATGGCGCGCGAATTGGTCGAGCTCGACTTGTCCAGCAACGGATCCAAAGGGCCGCTCCAGGCGCGGCGCACGAACTCGATGTCGCTCGCGGGGTCGCAGCGCGTGCACATCGCCCACATCACGTCGAACAGGTCGGTGGGGTCGACGTCCTCGTCCACCACCACCACGAAGCGCCCGAGATAGGAGGCCGACTGGCAGCCGGCGGCGAGCAGCCCGGCCTGCCGCGCGTGGCCGGGATAGGCCTGCTTTATGGCGACGACGTTGAACATGCGCGCGCCGCCGAATTCGTGCACCCACACCCCGGCGACGCCGGAGAGGCCCGCGCGCTCGACCTCGTCCCAGATCATGCCGGCCTTCATCACGCATTTGCTGAAGGAGAAGTCCGACGGCGGGCGCATCGGCGAGGCGATGCCGAGGATGGGGTCGTTGCGGTAATAGACGCGCTTGACCTCCACCACCGGCTGCTCGCTCGGGCTCGAGGCGTAGTAGCCGGTGAACTCGCCGAACGGCCCCTCCTTGGCCTTCACGCTCTCGACCATCTCGCCCTCGAGCACGATCTCGGCATGGGCCGGCATCGGCAGGCCGTGCAGCTCGCTGAGCACGATCTCGCACGGCTCGCCGCGATGGCCGCCGGCGTAATCGTATTCGGAGAGGCCGAATTTCAGCTCGTTGCCGCCGGCGAGGAACAGCAGCGGATCGTGCCCGCAGGAGATCAGCACCGGGCAGGGCTTTCCGGCGCGGAAATACTTCTCGCGAATCTGCCTGCCGTGCTTGCCCGGCGAGATCCAGAGCGAGACGTGGTTCTTGTCCTGCACCATGGCGCGGTAGGTGGCGCCGTTGACCCAGTTCTCCTCGGGATCGCGCATGATCACGAGGTCGTCGGTGCCGATATAGCGGCCGCCGTCGAGCTCGTGCAGGAACGGTACCGGAAACTTCAGCACGTCCACCTTGCCGTCGCGGTCGACGTTCTCGAGCACCGGCCCCTTCGCCACGGTCTTGGGCGGGATCGGCCGGTGCGTCTTCATGCGGTCGCGATAGGCGCGCACCACGTCGAGCGGATTGCTCGGCACCGGCAAGCCCAGCGTGATGGCGAGCCGCTTCGACGAATTGGTCGCGCCCGAGAGCAGCCGCATGCCCTTGGGATAGCCCGGCACGTCCTCGAACAGGAGCGCCGGCGGCTCCGGCCGCGCGTGGTTCACGATCTCCGCCAGCGTGCCCATTTCCAGCTTCCAGTCCGCGCCCGGAATGCGCGCGATCTCGCCCGCGTCCTCGGCGCGCGCGATGAATTCGCGCAGGTCGGCGTGCGGCCGGTCGTAGGCGTTGAAGCCTTGGGCTTGGGCGTTGACGGTTTTCTCCAGCACGGCGCTTCCTCTTCGCGGACATGGCGGGTTTCGATCGCGCATTCTGATCGCGGGTGCAGCATCTTGCAACGCGCTTTCCCGGCGCCGGAGAGCCGGTTAAGCTTGCGGGAAACAAAGCAAGACTAAAGGGAGGATCGCGATGTCGCTGGTGCGTGCCGTCGTTTGCTGCTGCGCTGCCGCCATTGTCGCCGCCGCGGCGTCCGGCGCCGCCGCCGAGGAGCCCTTCTACAAGGGCAAGCGCCTGACCCTCCTCATCAACTTCGCCGCCGGCGGGCCGAGCGACATCGAAGGGCGGCTGCTTGCCCGCCACCTTGCCAAGCATATCGAGGGCGAGCCCAACATCATCGTGCAGAACAAGGACGGCGCCGGCGGGGTGGTAGGCGCGGCCTATCTCGGCGAGCTCGGCCCCAAGGACGGCAGCATGTTCGGCTATCTCACGGCCACCGCCTGGGCCTATGCCAGCGATCCCGCCAAGTTTCGCGTCGACCTCAAGAGCTACGAGTTCATCGGCTCGCAGCCCGGCAATGCCGTCTACTACGTGCGCGCCGACGCCGAGCCCGGCATCAAGTCCGCGACCGACATCATGGCGGCGAAGGACCTCCTGGCCGGAGGGCTCACGGCGGACTCCTCGAAGGACATCCTGATCCGCCTTGAGCTCGACATGCTGGGCGTGCCCTACCGTTACGTCACCGGCTATCGCAACAACAACGCCGCGCGGCTCGCGCTGCAGCGGGGCGAGGTCAATTTCTTTTCCGAGTCGACGCCCGCTTATTTCAGCGTGGTCGAGCCCAGCATGGTGAAGCCGGGGCAGGTGCTTCCCACCTGGTACGACCCCAACTACGACGGCGAGAGCTTCAGCACGCCGAAGGTGATGCAAGGTTCCGCCGTGCTGCCGTTCCCCGAATTCTACCGCAAGGTCAAAGGCGGCCTGCCGTCCGGGCGATTGTGGGACCTCTACCGCACCAACCTCTCCGTCGACTCCGCGATGCTGCGGCTGATCGCGATGCCGCCGGAGACCCCGCAAGCCGCCGCCGACGCGCTGCGCGCCGCGCTTGCGCGCCTCAACGATGACAACGACTACGCCGAGGAGGCGATGAAGATAATCCAGTTCGTGCCGCACTACGAGACCGGCCCCGACATCAACGCGCAGGTGCGCAGGCGGCTCGAGCTCAAGCCCGAGGTCAGGTCGTTCGTCGCCGACTACATCAAGGCCGGAAAGAAGTGAGGCCGCCATGCGCGCTGCCCGCACGGCGCTCGCGTTGGCCTTGGTGTTCGGCACCGCGGGTGCTCGCGCCGACGAGCCCTTCTACAAGGGCAAGCGGCTCACCATCCTGATCAACTTCGCGGCCGGCGGCCCCACCGATATCGAAGGCCGCCTGTTCGCCAAGCACCTCGCCCGCCACCTCGACGGGGCGCCCAACATCGTCATCCAGAACATGGAGGGCGCCGGCGGCATCGTCGGCGCCAAGTTCGTGGGCGAGGTGGCGCCGCGCGACGGCACCATGGCCGGCTACTTCACCGGCACCGCCTTCATGTATGCGCTCGACCCCGCGCGCTTCCGTGTCGACTTCAAGAGCTACCGGTTCGTCGCCATCCAGCCCGGCACCACGGTGCATTTCGTGCGCACCGACGTCGCGCCCGGGATGAAGGCGCCGGCCGACATCGCCAAGGCGCAGGGCCTCATCGTCGGCGGCTTGAGCGTCGACACGCCGAAGGACCTGCGGCTGCGGCTCGCCATGGACATGTTGGGCATCCCGTTCAAATACGTCACCGGCTATCGCTCGAGCCCGGCGGCGCGGCTCGCGTTCCAGCGCGGCGAGATCAACTTCTTCTCGGAATCGCCGCCGAGCTATCGCGGCGTGGTCGAGCCCACCATGGTGAAGAGCGGACAGGCGATCCCGGTGTTCCTCGATGCCGGCTACGACGGCAAGGATTTCTTCGTTCCCGACGCGGTCAAGGGCTTGCCCGTGCCGATGTTTCACGAGCTCTACCGGAGCATCAAAGGCACCCTGCCGTCGGGCCAGCTCTGGGACATCTACAAGGCGATCATCGCCGCCGACGGCGTCATCCAGCGCCTCATCGTCATGCCGCCCGACGCACCGCAGCCGGCGGTCGCGGCCTTGCGCGCGGGGATTGTCCGCGTCAACGCCGACCCCGCCTATGCCGAGGAGGCGGAGAAGACCTTCGGCTTCGTGCCGCAATGGGTGGGCGGCCCCGACACGCCGCAGGTGGCGCAACGCGCGCTCACCGTGGCGCCGGAGGTGCGCGCCTTCCTCGCCGACTACATGAAGAATCTGCCGAAGTAGGCGGGGCGGTGGTCGGCCTGCGTCGAAGCCTCGCTCGCTCTGTTATTGACTTCGCGCCGGACTGTGATATTGTGAGACTGTGAAGAATATCACGGTTTCGGTAGACGACGAGACCTATCGGCGCGCGCGTATCAGGGCGGCGGAGCAGGACACGTCGGTGTCTGCGCTGGTCAAGCGCTTCCTCACCGAGCTGGCGTCCGGCGAAAGCGACCGCGAGCGCCTGAAGCGCGAGGAGCGCGAGCTGCGCTCGCGCATCACCGGCTTTCGCGCCGGCGACCGCCTCTCGCGCGATGACGCGCACGAGCGCAACGCGTGACGCCGCGCTTTCTCGACACGAACGTTCTGCTCTATTCCATCAGTCGTGATCCGGCCGAAGCCGCCAAGCGCGACCGCGCCGTCACACTCCTGGACGCCGACGACAACGCGTTGTCGGTGCAGGTGCTGCAGGAGTTCTATGTCCAGGCGACGCGGCCGACCCGGCCTGATGCGGTACCGCACGACATTGCAGCCGCGCTCATCCGCACGTGGCTGCGTTTCAAGGTACAGGACATCACGGTTCCGATCATGACCGGCGCGCTCGCGCTCAAGGCGACCCACGGCCTGTCCTACTGGGACGCGGCCATTGTCGCGGCCGCCCGCGCGCTCGGTTGTCGCGAGTTGTATTCCGAGGACATGGCCCACGGTCGCGACATCGAGGGCACGGTCATCATCAATCCATTCCGATGAGGAGGGGACGGGTCGAGCCCCCAACTGGACAGAATGCGACCGTTTGACCAACGCACTGCTCTTGCGGAACTGTCCGCACCTGGCGGAAGCGGACGTGCGACTCCCAAAGAGGCGTTCGGGTTTTGACCCGGTGCGGACCTCGAAGGACCAAACAGGCTCTCAGCGCTGTCCTCACCACCTGTAGCGCAGCGTGCCTGTCCCGGCATAGGTGGAGGAGTGCGAAGCGAACTCGCCGTCGAACTTGGCGAGTAACGTGATCCCGTTGCCGAAGCGAAGCTCTCCGCCTGCCGACGCCAGCGCGGAGTTCTGTGCCGGGGTCGCGCCGTTGACGATGAAGCTCACGCCGGGAAGCGCCTGGAACAGCGGCGTCAGCGTCGGATCGCTGACCCAATCGTGTGCCCAAGCGGCCCGTCCACGCAGCGCCAGCACCGCATTGGAATAGACAGCCAGAACCCGGTCGAAGCGGGCGCCCAACTCGCTTCTCGTGTCAGTCGCGTCGCGTGACCCGAAGGCGAGCGCAAAGCCGCTGGGGATCAACCCGCTCTCGGAGTAGCCCGGGGTGTGGAAGCTCTGCGCCTGGATCGCGGCGTAGGGCGTAATGCCGCCGTAGACGGTGGCGAAGCGGTAGCCACCCTCAAGCCGCCCGCCGTAGCTCTGCGCGTTGAAGTCGGCGGTCAGATGGTCGTTGGCAAAAGCGATACGGTCGGTCGACATCCAATGGTTGGCGAAGGCGAAGGCCGCGGCGAGATAAGCCGGGCCGTATTTGGTCGCGCCGTAGAGGCCAGCCTGGAAGGCATCGCTCTTGCCGCCGCCTAATCCCTGCGACACGCTCCAGTTGGTGCCGCCGCCGGCGAGCGCGAGGCCCACGACGCTATCGCGCGAGAGGTGATAGTCGAAGCCGCCGGCAAATCCCGCCGTGCTGGCGGACAGGTCGTGGCTGCCGGTAACGGCGATATCGCCGGTGGTGCGGTTGCTGCCGCCGAAGCCCGTACCCCACGTTGTCCAGCGCGGCTCATACACCGGTGGCAACGGTGCGCGTGGCTCCTTGAATACCGAGGCATAGGCGAGCGCGATCTCGGGCGGCATGATCTCGCGCTGGGGCGCAAAGCCGAGTGCAGGGTGATCGGCGCCGCCGACCCCGCTGCGGCCATCGACGAACGGATCGAGCATCAGGCCGAGAAACTGGTTCGTCAATTGGAACGCAGGCTGCTGCGCGCCGGTAGCCGCTTCGCCCGACACCTGTGAAAGTGCGTTGCTTAGATTGCCTCCGGTAAGGAAAAACAGGTTGCCGAAATCGGGCGGGAGCGTGCCGCCACTGTTGAAGAAATTGTTAATCGAGGTCGCCACGTTGGAAGCATTTTTCGGGAGAGCGTTCGACAGGCCCAATTCGGCGGTAAAGTTCAGGAAAACGTCGTTGGCATCATATGCGGGAGCTGCAGAAAAATTGGCTGGCACGTTGAATGTCGCAACACGGCCGAAAGTAGTCCCCCCCAGGCCCCCATCCGCGTGCAGCACAGTGTACTGCCTGGTTAGTGGACTGCTCGTTAACACCGCGACGAGGGTGCCGCCTAGGATCGCTTGCCTCGTCACCTCCAGCCGGTCATTGCCAGTGCCGGCCAGCCGAACTTGTAGTTGTCCGCTTGGGCCTTGAAAATAATCGCCTTGAATGGTCAACGTACCGAGTGCGCTCGCGGTGCCGGGGGCCACTGTGCCGCCGACGTTGGCTACCCAGGTGATGCCGCCAGGCCCGGTGATCATTCCAGCGCCGTTGAGCACTCCGCCGCTCATGTAGAGAAAAGGCGTGTTCAATACTCCATTCACGCTCAGCATGCCGTTCGCTAAATTCGTATTTGTTGTCGTCGCCAGCGTGAAAGCCGGACGGATGATAAACTGAGACTGTCCACCGCTGATCCACAACGAGTCGACCTGAGCATTCGTGTTGAGCGTGATTGACCCCTGGTTCACGAGCCACGCGACATCCTGGTTGCCAGGGGTAGCGCCATTTGTCCAAGCCCCGGGATCGCTCCAATTGTAGTTTCCCGCGTTGGCTACGAGCATCCCAGGCAAACCGAGGCTGCTGATCCAATCTGAGAACAAGGCGGTCGGCGTCCAGGAAGCGATGCTGCCGTAGCCATCACCGTTCGCAAATGGCGAACCCCCACTGCAGCACGCCACACCGATTTGCACTAATTGAGGCGTCGTGCAGTTGTCCAATGCGCCGGCCGGGCAGTAAAAGATCGGACCGCCGCTGTCCCCACCGGCGATGCCACCCTGCAAGCTGGGTGGCGGCGTCAAGAGTCCAAAAGAGTTAAACCGGTTCGGATTTGCCGGATCACGAAACTGAGCGCTATAGAATGGCTGACCCGAGTGCGCCACGTCGGCCGGGAGATCATATTCGCCGATATTGGTTTGCGCTTTGCGCCGTTGAAGATCAGACGTATTCAGTGTTCCGGTACCTGTGCCCCAAGCCCCGTATCCAACGATGTAGATGGGAGTTTCCTTGGCAATGGGATTACCGCCTAATTGCAGCGCGGAGCGTGGCACGTTTGTCAGCGCGTTAGGCAGGACAAAAACTGCGATATCGTTAGCTTGGCTTATTTTTGGGTCATTGATGAAGCCGGAGGCCAAGAAAACTGATGAAGCTATCTGTCCTGATACCATTGGCACGATTGGGTGGCCTTGGTCGTCAACAAGACAATGGGCGGCAGTCAAGACCACCTTAGGACTGATCAACGTTGCGGTACAGGGGAGACCCGCTGTCGTGACAGGAAAGCTAAGGACATTAGGGAACGTACCAGTGTCGACGACCGGCGGAGCAGTCGGATCGAGCGCGTCGTTGATGACAATCGCGGAGGCCGGTGTGGCCGCGGCCAGAATGAACGCCACGGAGCCGGCAAACAGCATCTTGGAACGCCACCGTGGCGATCCCCGTCGCGCCACACCCGCCCGACTTCGAAAGGACGGCTCCATTGCAAAAATCCCCCATTGAATCACGCCGCCATCGCGCGACGCGGCATCTTAGGACACTCCGAGCAATAACTGAATCGCAATCCCGGTCCTGCGGCGGAGTGACTCGGGCTTGGGGGATTCAGGTTCTAGGTGAGCGGGTGTAGGTCGGTCGCATGATCGACGAGAAGACGATTC
>JBAUOM010000323.1:0-6811 GCA_049579765.1 Xanthobacteraceae bacterium | reverse complement strand
GGATAAGACTGCGCATCGGCTTGATTGCCGGGGTCGAGCCCGCAGCACAACGCCAGCATCGCGCATGCAAACATCCGTTGCGTGCTCATGCTTTGCTCCTTGGGTCGCCGCGCGCGCGACCTGAGTTTCTTGGTGCCGGGTTTTGCGCGAGCGTGGCCTTGAAGGTAGTTGATACCGCGATCAGCGCATAGCGCCATTCTGCGGGACGATCCGCGGGCTCGCGCAGCCTTGGGGGACATGATGCCCGATCGGAAAAGGGCAAGGGCGCCCAAGGCCTCGCGGCGAAGAACGCTCACGCCGAGCTTGGCGCACGATCTCGCGCCTATCGCGTCACCGCCTCGCGCCAGTTCGTGCGCCCGGTTCCGGCAAGGAGCGCCGCGACGTCGACCTTGTCCTCGCCCGGGACGCGAATGCGCTTGAACACCATTTCCGCGGCCGACAGCGGCTTGGTGGCGTCGAGCCCCATCTTGGCGCCGACACCGTTGCGCGTCGAAGGATCGAGCCTGGAGCCCTGACTTTCCGGCACGATCACGAGGTCGCGGTCGGCCTGGAAGCGCGTCGCCACCGCCCATTCGACTTCGTCGGAATTGTGAATGTCGACGTCCTCGTCCACCACTACGACCTGCTTGACGTCGTAGTGGCCGGCGAAGGCGCCGAGCATGACGTTCTTGGCCTCGCCTTCCTGGCGCTTGCGCATCTGCACATAGAGGTGATAGCGGCACACGCCGCCGCGGGCGAGATGCACGTCGCACACATTGGGAAACGATCGCTTGAGGTGCGCCAGCAACGTCGCCTCGCGCGGGATCGCGCCCAGCAGCAGATGCTCCAGGCCGCCGCCCACGATGGTGTGGAAGATGGCGTCGCGGCGGTGGGTGACCGCGTCGATCTCCATCACGTGCCGCTCGGCGCGCTCGCCGTAATACTGCGGAAATTCGCCGAACGGGCCTTCGGGCTCGCGCACGCCGGGCAGCAACCGACCCTCGATCACGATTTCCGCATCCGCCGGCACGCGCAAATCGCTGGTCAGGCACTTGACCACGGCAAGCGGCCGCCGGTGCAGGGCGCCGGCGATCTCCAGTTCGTCGACGTCGATCGGCGCGATGGCCTGGGAGGCGAGCAAGGTGAGCGGGTCGACCCCGACGACGATGGCGGCCTCGAGCGGCCGAGCGCCCTGCTCTGCCATCTCGAAGAACATGTGGGTATGGCGCGGCAGGAGGAGCACGCCGAGACGGTTGGGGCCGCTCAACTGGCAGCGATGGATGGAGACATTCTGCTTTCCGGTGCGCGGATTGCGGGTGATCATCAGCCCGGCGCTGAGATAGGGGCCGCTGTCGTACTCGTTGTGGGTGGGAAGCGGCAGCAGCCGAGCGAGGTCGACCTCACGATGGACCACCTCCTGTGCCGGCGCCGAACCGGCCTCCCGCCACGGGATCGGATCGAGCGCGGCTTCTTGAAAGCGCGACAGCACCTCGCCCGGCTCCACTCCCATCGCCTCCGCCATCCAGCCACGGTCGGACACGAGGCCGGAGACGACGGGAATCGCATGCCCGCCCGGTCGCGGGAACACGGTCGCGCGCAGTCCGTCGAGACGCTTGGCCACCGCTGCAAGCTCGAAGCGGAGCCCGACGCCCGGGTTGAGCACCAGCAGGCGCTCGCGCGCGGCGAGATGATCGAGCCAATCCCGCAGCGAGCGGACCGGCTGCGGCGCGTTGTCGCCGTGGGTCCGCGCCGGCGCATCTCGTGCGCCCCCTTGCGCCGCTTCGCTGATTTGGGCCATGGACTTGTCCCGATGGAAACGCCCTTGCAGAGATGTATCATCGCCCGGTTGCGAGAGGAATGGCGTGCGATGACGCGTGTGGCGGCTGGTCGGACCGGACGATCGATCGTCGGGAAGACGCATGCTTGATCTCGGCACGAGCTTCCTCGCGAGCGTCGCCCGCGATCCCGAGGCGCTGGCAATCGTCGACGGCGACGTGCGCCTCACATACAGCGCCTGGTACCGCAGGATTTCGGCGCTGGTGGCCGGCTTCGACGAGCTCGGGCTCGAGCCGGGCGACCACCTGGTCACGCTCCTGCAGAATCGCTGGGAAGCCGCGACCATCCACTGGGCTTGCCAGTTCGCCGGCATCATCGTCACGCCGCTCAATTGGCGCTCCACCGCCGACGAGCTCGAGTTCTGCCTGGACGACGCCGGGGCGAAAGCCGTCGTCTACGAGGCCGTCGCCGCCGAGGCCGTCTGCGCCTCGAGCAAGGCGCGCCCGCGCATCGCGGTCGACGCGCCGCGCGCGCAGGACGTCCCGTTCGAGTCGCTGCTCGGAGAGAGCGCACGCGCCGCAGAGCTGCGCGCCGATGCCGAGACATGGTCGGTGATGCTCTATACCTCGGGCACCACCGCGCGCCCCAAAGGGGTGCCGCGCCGTCAGCGTGCCGAGCGCGCAGCGGCGGTCGCGCACGTGGCGCAAAATCTCTATCGGGCGCACGAGCGCACGCTCGGGGTCATGCCGCTCTACCACACCATGGGCCTGCGTTCGCTCCTCGCGATGTCGCTGATCGGCGGCGCCTTCGTCTGCCTGCCGCGCTTCGAGGCCGCGCGCGCTCTCGAGCTGATCGCGGCCGAACGCATCACCAATCTCTATCTGGTGCCGACGCTCTACCACGACCTCTTGCAGCACCCGCTGTTCAAGGCCGCCGACGTGACGTCGGTGCGCAAGCTCGGCTTCGCCGGCGCACCGATGACGGACGGCCTGCTGCGGGACTTGAAGGCCGCGTTCAATCCGGACCTGTTCGTCAACCACTACGGCTCCTCCGAAATCTACACCTTCACCATCGACCAGGATGCGGCGGCGAAGCCGGGCTCGGCTGGCCGCGCCGGCATCAACCAGCTTGTGCGCGTAGTGCGGCTCGGCGCGGGCTCGCCAGCGGACGTGGCGCAGGCCGGCGAGGAGGGCGAGATCATCGCGCTGATGGCCGGCGACGAATCCTTCGAGGGCTATTGGCGGCGGCCGGATGCGAACGCGAGAGCGCTGCGCGACGGCTGGTATTTCACCGGCGACACCGGCTACCTCGACGCCGACGGCGATCTTTTCGTCACCGGCCGCGTCGACGACATGATCATCAGCGGCGGGGAGAACATCTCGCCGGTGGAGATCGAAAGCTGTCTGTCGCTGCATCCCGCGGTGTCGGAGGTGGCTGTGGCCGGCCTTGCGGACGAGCGCTGGGGCAAGGTCGTTTCCGCCTTCGTCAAGCGCTGCGCCGCGGTCACGCCCGACGAGCTCGATGCGTTCTGCACCCAGTCGGGGCTTGCCCGTTTCAAGCGCCCGCGCCGCTATGTCTTCGTCGAGCTGATCCCGAAATCGCCGGTCGGCAAGCTGTTGCGCCGCAAGCTGGTCGCGGGCGAGTACGAAGCCGAGCGCAGCCAGGCATTCTCCGGCGAAAGCCGGTCCCGGGCCGGGTCCGAGGCGCACGCCGGTTCGCCCTTGAAAACGCGCCAGGCACGATGAATTTCAACCGAGGGAAACCCATGAAAACGGCAAGACGATGCTGGTTCGCAACAATGGCGGTGGCCGCGGTCTGCGCGATTGTGGAGGGCGGCATGGCCGGCGCGCAGACCTATCCGACGCGGCCGATTCAAGTGATCATCCCGTTCGCCGGCGGCAGCGCGAGCGACGTTGTCACCCGCATCCTGCTCGATCGGACGAGCAAGGGGATCGGGCAGCCCTTCATCATCGACAACCGTCCGGGCGCCGGCGGCAATACCGGAACGCTGGCGGCCACCAAAGCCACTCCCGACGGCTACACCTTGGTGGGCAGCGGTTCGGGTCCGATAGCCGCCAACGTGACGCTCTACCGCGACCTCGGCTACGATCCACAGAAGGACTTCGCGCCGATCGCGATGATCGGCGTCTTTCCGATCGTGATCGTGGCGAGTTCGAAGCTTCCGGTAAAGACGCTGGCGGAACTGATCGCCTATGCCAAGGAGCGGCCGAACCAGCTCAACTACGGTTCGGTCGGGATCGGAAGCTCGCAGCACCTGGCCGGCGCGTATTTCCAGCAGGTCACCGGGGTCAAGCTCACCCATGTGCCCTATCGCAACATCGCGCAGTACACCCCGGACCTGATCGCGGGCACGGTGCCGCTCGGCTTCCAGTGGCTGCCGAACGTGCTGGCGGCGCTCAACAGCGGCGGCGCCAGAGCGCTCGCCGTCGCGGCCAAGAAGCGGATGGCGGCGCTCCCCGACGTGCCGACCACCGCCGAGGCCGGACTGCCGAACTACCAGGCCTCCGGCTGGTTCGTGTTGCTGGCGCCGAAAGGCACCCCGAAGCCGATCATCGCCAAGCTCAACCAGGACACCAATGCTGCGCTCTCGGATGCCACGGTGCAGAAAAAATTCACCGAGCAGGGCGCGGAGCCGGTCGTTTTCACGCCGGAGGAGCTCGGCAAGTTCATATCGTCCGAAACGATCAAGTGGCGCGACATCATTCACAAGGCGGGCATCGAGCCGATCCAGTGAAGCCGTGCGGGGGAGCCGCCCATCGGCGCTCCCCCGCCGACACCGCCTCCGAGCATCATGGCAATTGAAGAGCGCGTCCTGATCGCCGGCGCGGGCCCGGTCGGGCTCACGGCCGCGGCGAGCCTCGTGCACGCCGGCGTGCCGGTGACGGTGTTCGAGGCCGGGCCCGATCTGAGCGAGGAATCACGCGCCTCGACCTTTCATCCACCCACCCTCGACATGCTCGATCGGCTCGGGGCGGCGGGGCCGCTGATCGCGAGCGGGCTGGTGGCGCCACGGTTCCAGTACCGCACCAAGACGCAAGGCGTGCTGGCACAGTTCGATTTCGCCGCCATCGCCGACGCCACGACCCACCCCTATCGGGTGCAGTGCGAGCAATCGAGGTTGACGCGCATCTTGTACGAGCAGCTGCGCAGCAACCCGAATTTCGAGCTGCAATTCGACAGCCCGGTCCGGCAAGTCGCGCAGCAGCCCGCGGGCGTCGAGCTTACGATCGAGCACGACGGGCGCGCCGAGACGCGCTCCGGCCGCTGGCTCATCGGCGCGGACGGCGCCCGCAGCGACGTGCGGCGCACGCTCGGGATCGAATTTCCCGGATTCACCTGGCCGGAGCGCTTCCTGGTGGTGAGCACGCCGTTCGATTTCCGCACGGTCATTCCCGACCTGGCCGCCGTGAGCTACGTGTGCGACCTCGAGCGCTGGCATTTCCTGCTGCAAATCCCGGGCCTCTGCCGCGTGATGTTTCCGATCGCGCCGCACGAAAGCGACGAATTGGCGGTGAGCGGCGAATTCGCCCAATCGCTCATGGCCGGGGTGGTCCGCGGCATCTCGCGCTACGAGGTGGTGCATATCACCCTCTACAAGGTGCACCAGCGGGTGGCACAGACGTTTCGGGAGGGACGCGCCTTCCTCGTCGGGGATGCCGCGCATATCAACAATCCGCTCGGCGGCATGGGCATGAACGGCGGCATCCACGATGCCGTCAATCTGACCTCGCGCCTCATCGACGTCTGGCATGGCACGAAAGCCGAGAGCGAGCTCGAACGCTACGACCGCCAGCGCCGGCTGGTGACGCTCGAATACATTGAGAAGCAGTCGATCCAGAACAAGCGCAACCTCGAATCCGACGGCAGCGAGTTCGCGCGCAGCCTGGCGGAGATCGCGGCCGACAAGCAGCGCGCCTACGACTACCTGTTGCGGGTCTCGATGATCGCGAGCCTGCGCCGGGCGCAGGAGCTCGGTTGAGGTAGCCGCGAACACACGTCTATCGTTCCCGCGCAAGCGGGAACCCATATCCCAGAGACCGGAATGTGTGGCACCATGGGTCCCCAACGCATGTCGGCTATAGCCGACATGCGCGCTTAAAGAGCCGATCTCGGGCAAGCCCGAGATCGGATGCGCGGGGACGACAACCCGGATCCACTCATTCCGCCGCAGCCGCCGCGACAGCCTTCTCAGCGGATGGCTGCGGCACTTGGAACGCCGCGGGCAGGCGGCTCAGGCCGAACAGAAACGCGGCGACGATCGCATAGGCGATCGCGACCGAGGGGGTGACGGCGAGACCCACCGACTCGCCATGCATGAAGCCGAAGAAGGTGAGCACGGCGCCGGACAGCGCGAAGGCGGCGGCCTCCTCGAATTTCTTCTCGATGACGAATACGGCCACGGCGCCGAGCACGAGGCCGGTGAGGATCGAGCCGCCGCCGAGCACCTCGAGCCCGTGGTAGAGCACGCCCACCTGGCCGAGCTTGTCGAAACCGATCGCGGCCGCGCTGGTTCCCGCCGCGCCGAGCGCGCCGTCCATCAGGGTCTTGCACCAAGCCGCGAGGTGCGGCGTGAGCGCGAGCACGATCGCGGGAGCGTGCGCGGTCGGCGTGGTCTGGAACGCCTGGGCGCCGATCAACATGCCGATATAGAGCAGGATCGGCGAGATCGCGACCACGGGGATAAGCGCGAGCAGCACCGAGACGATGCCGAACCAGGCGAGCACGATCACCATGATCCCGGTCGCCGCCGAATAGCCGATGCGTCCGCCCATCGCCTTCCAGCCGGGATGGCCGATATAGACCGCGTTGATGAACGGATTGCCCATCAGGCAGCCGATCAGGCTGACGACGCCGTCGGCGGTGAGCACGCGGGTGGTCGGATAGGAGTCGCCGGCGGCCTCCGCGCTCTCGACGTTGTCCATGGCCTCGACCAGGTCGTAGATGCCGAACGGGATCGCGGTGACGAGAATCACGCCGAGGTACTCGAAGCCCGAGAACACATGATCGACGGCGGGGATCGGCACCGAGAAGCCGA
>JBAUOM010000322.1:0-15710 GCA_049579765.1 Xanthobacteraceae bacterium | reverse complement strand
CGCCATGGCGGCGGCGGAGATTTTCGTCGCCCTGGTGCCGAAACTGCGCGAACGAGGTATCCGGACATTGGCCGAGGCCGAACGCGGCTGCCGCGCGCTCGGCAACGCGCTCGATGCCCAGCATCGTGCCGGCTGGGTCGAGGCGGTGCGCGCGCCGGGCGACGCCGATCGCGGCGAGGGCCAGCCGCGCAGCGACAGCTACCCTTACGTCCATCGCGTGCGGGAGGTCATGACTGCACCGGCGAGATTCATTGCGCCCGACGCCCAGGTCGGCGTCGTGCTCGCGCAGATGAGCCACGAACGGATATCGTCGCTGTTCGTGCTTCCGATCGCACTCGGGGCGCTGCCGCGGCCCGAGCTCATCGGCATCGTCACCGAGCGCGACGTGCTGCGCGGGCTCGCCGAGCACGGCGCCGATGCGCTGACGCTGCCGGTCGAGCGGATGACGAGCCGGCCGCTCGCCTGCGTTCCCGCGGATGCGTTCTGCCACGTCGCCATCAGCCGAATGAGCCGGCTCAAAGTGCGCCACCTTGGGGTCACCGACGAACAGGGCGCCGTGATCGGGGCCCTCTCCGCGCGCGACCTGCTGCGCTTGCGGGCTCAGCGCGACCTCATGCTCGGCGACGAGATCGAGCAAGCGGCGGATGTGCCCGCCCTCGCCGCCGCCTGGGCGAAGCTGCCAGGGGTTGCCGCGAGCCTGATCGCCGAGGGTATCGCGGGCCGCGATATCGCGGCGATGATTTCACAGCGCGTGGGCGCATTGACCCAGCGGGCCGCGGTGCTCGCCGAACGGCGCCTGAAGGACGAAGGCCAGGGCGGGCCGCCATGCCCCTATGCTGTGGCGGTGCTCGGCTCGGCCGGCCGGGAAGAAAGCCTGCTGGCGTTGGACCAGGATAATGCCTTGGTCTTTGCCGAGGGCGAGCCGGATGGCGTTGCGGATCGCTGGTTCGCAGCCCTCGCGGCTCACGTCGCGGACATCCTCGACGCGATCGGCGTGCCCTATTGCAAGGGCGGGGTCATGGCCAAGAATCCGCTATGGCGGGGATCGCTCGCCACATGGGGCGTGCGCATCGAGGACTGGATCCGGCGTTCGACCCCGCACGACCTCCTGTCGGTCGATATCTTCTTCGATCTGCGGCCCGTTCATGGCGAGGCGGGTCTCGCCGATCAAATTTGGCGCTCGGCCTTCGAAGCGGCCCGCGGCGACGCCGCCTTTGCCAAGCTGCTCGCGCAATCCGCCGGCGCGCGCGAGCCTGGGTTCAACTGGCTTGGTCGCTTGCGGACCGAGCAAGGCCGCATCGATTTGAAGAAGGTTGGATTGTTCGGCATCGTGTCGATGGCGCGCACGCTGGCGATCCGTCATCACGTCGTCGAGCGTTCAACGCCGGCGCGCCTTGCCGGCATCAAGGCGCTGGGCCGCGGTGCGGAAATTGATCTCGATGCCCTCGTTGACGCGCAGGGAACTTTTCTGGATCTGATCCTCGGGCAGCAAATCGCGGACATCGAGCACGGCAGGCCCGCAACCAATCGGGTCGCGGTCGAGCGCCTGTCGCGGCGCGACCACAAGCGCTTGCACATCGCGCTCAAGGCCGTGGAATGTGTCGACGAACTCACGCGCGACCTGTTGCCTTGAGGATTTGGGCTTCGTGCCGCGCAACTTACAGTGCGATTCGTCGCAGCCTCAGCGAATTGGCGACGACGCTCGCCGAGGAGAGCGCCATCGCCGCCGCGGCGACGATGGGCGAGAGCAGGATGCCGAAGACGGGATAGAGCACACCGGCGGCGATCGGCACCCCTGCCGCGTTGTACACGAAGGCGAAGAACAGGTTCTGCCTGATATTGCGCATCGTCGCCTGCGAGAGCCGCCGTGCGCGCACGATCCCGGTCAGGTCGCCCTTGAGCAGCGTGATGCCCGCGCTCTCGATCGCGACATCCGTCCCAGTGCCCATCGCGATGCCGACTTCGGCCGCGGCTAGGGCGGGAGCATCATTGACGCCGTCGCCCGCCATTGCGACCGAACGGCCTTCCTTTTGCAGCTTTTCGACGACGGCGCTCTTCTGGTCCGGTAGCACCTCGGCCTCCACCTCCGTGATCCCGAGGCGGCGCGCGACGGCCTGCGCCGTGGTCTTGTTGTCGCCGGTGAGCATCACCACCCGCACACCTTCTTGCGACAGCGTTTTGAGCGCATCAGGGGTGGTGCGTTTCACGGGATCGGCGATGGCCATCACCGCCGCAGCCTTGCCGTCGACGCCCAGAAGGATTGCCGTAGCGCCCTCGTGCCGCAGTCGTTCGGCCTCTTGCTCCAGCTCGCTCGTCTGAATGCCGAGCTCGCGCAGGAACTTGGCATTCCCGAGTGCCAACCGACGGCCATCGACCGTGCCGACCACGCCCTTGCCGGTGGGCGAATCGAAATCTGTGACGGCAGACAGGCTGAGACCGCGCTCCTGGGCAGCGGTGACGATCGCCAGCGCGAGCGGATGCTCGCTCGCCTTTTCCACGCCCGCGGCCAACCGCAGCACCTCGTCTTCGCCGAAACCGTTGTGGGGCACGACGGCTACCACTTTCGGCTTGCCTTCCGTCAGCGTCCCAGTCTTGTCGACGACGAGGGTATCGATCCTTTCCATGCGCTCCAGCGCTTCGGCGTTCTTGATCAGCACGCCGACCTGGGCGCCGCGACCGACACCCACCATGATCGACATCGGCGTCGCCAAACCGAGCGCGCAGGGGCAGGCGATAATCAAGACCGTGACCGCCGCCACCAGTCCGAATGCGAACCGCGGCTCCGGCCCGTAGACGCTCCAGGCCGCGAATGCTGCGAGCGCGATCAGGATCACCGCCGGTACGAACCAGCCCGACACCTGGTCCGCCAGCCGCTGGATCGGCGCCCGCGAGCGCTGCGCGGCTGCGACCATCTGCACGATGCGCGAGAGCATTGTGTCGCGGCCGACCTTCTCCGTACGCATGACGAAGCTGCCCGTGGTATTGAGCGTGCCGGCGATGACCTTCGAGCCCGCCTCCTTGGTCACCGGCATGGATTCTCCCGTGACCATCGACTCGTCGAGCGCCGAGCGCCCTTCGATCAGCTCGCCGTCGACCGGGACTTTCTCGCCCGGACGGACCCGCAGGCGGTCTCCGACCGCGATCGCGTCGAGCGATACTTCCTCCTCGCCTCCGTCCGCTTTCACACGCCGCGCCGTCTTGGGCGCAAGATCGAGCAGGGCTCGGATTGCCCCCGAGGTTTGTTCGCGCGCGCGCAGCTCGAGCACCTGGCCGAGCAGGACAAGGACGGTGATGACGGCGGCGGCTTCGAAATAGACGGCGACGGCGCCGTCCGGGCTGCGAAACGCCGGCGGGAACAGGCCCGGAAGCAGGAGCGCGACGACGCTGTAGAGCCACGCCACCCCCGTGCCCATGGCGATCAGCGTGAACATGTTGAGGCTGCGGGTGAGGAGGGATTGCCAGCCGCGAGCGAAGAATGGCCAGCCGGCCCACAGCACCACCGGCGTGGCCAACACGAATTGCGCCCAGTTCGACCACTTCTGGCCGAGCGGGATGTGCAGGTCGGCGATGTGGCCGCCCATTTCGAGCACCAGGACCGGAAGCGCGAGAGCGAGCCCGATCCAGAACCGCCGCGTCATGTCCGCCAGCTCGGGGTTCGGCGCCGCTTCGGCGGAGACGACCTCGGGCTCGAGCGCCATGCCGCAGATCGGGCAGAAGCCCGGACCGACCTGCCGGATCTGCGGATGCATCGGGCAGGTATAGATCGTATCCATGGGAACGGCCGGCGGCGATGTGGCTTCCGCCGGGGCGAAGTATTTCGCCGGATTTGCAGCGAATTTCTCCCCGCATCCGGCCGAACAGAAATAGTGGGTTCGTCCGGCGTGCTGCTGTCGATAGGAGGTCGTATGCGGGTCCACGATCATGCCGCAAACCGGATCGCGCACGCCCTCGCCGATGGCGTGGCTTCCATCCGCATCCCCGTGTCGTCCGTCGGCATGCCTTGCGCCGCCGTGCCGGGGGATACTCTCCTGAGCCGGAACAGGATGATCCGAGCTCGCCGCGCAGCAGGCATGTTCTTTCTTCGACGCATTGGCGGGAGCCATAGGGGCGGTCCTCGAACGATCGGGGGGTTGAAACCTATACCGTGTAGGGGTATATAGCCGGCATGCGGAAAGACATCAAGGCTTCCTGCGGCAAACGACTGAGCCGGATCGAGGGCCAGGTGCGCGGTATCGCGCGCATGGTCGACGAGGATCGCTACTGCATCGACATCGTGACGCAGGTTTCAGCGGTGCGCGCGGCGTTGAGACGCCTGGAAGAGGAGATCCTGCGCGATCACGTTGCGCATTGCGTGGAGCACGCCATTACGTCCGGCAACAAAGCGGATCAGCGCCGAAAGATCGAAGAGCTGATGGAGGTCGTGAGCCGCGCGGATCGTTGATCGTGCGCAGGCCCGAACGCGGCATGCAGTTCGGCGTCGCCGCCCGCTTACGTTGCGACTTCAGTCGCACGGCCACCCGCCGAGAGAGCCGTCGATGGCCACAGAAGAATTCCGACCGGATGCAAGGGCGCGCCTGTCCGCACGCCGTCCCGCGTCCACGCCGTCGTTTGCTCGGACGGATTTGTGCGACGCCCTCGAGGCGGCGTAAGCCTGGGCCGCCGGCGACTGACCCTTCATCGCGCAGGCCTTCGGCACCGCAAGCATCGGCGTCATGCCGGTTGCCGCCGGCCAGCATGGCTGTTTCGTGTCCGCCACGAACCCCTGGCAAGGGGCGGCGCTGATCGTGCCCGGATTTCTGCTCGACCTCATTGACCGGTGTGATCGGCGGGGCGCCGGCCGCGGACCGCATAGTGAGCCATCCCGAGCGGCCCCGCGCGGCGCAACGCGCCGCTCGCGCCGCGTCGGCTTCTGCGCCGATGTCCGCTCGAGCTCACCGTCCCCTTCATGTTCTCCGTCGGGCAGGATAGAGTGCGTGATCCCACCTCCGGATCGTCCCGATGAACCGTAAACGTCCCGAAGACCTGCGCAGCCATCGCTGGCTCGGCGTCAACGATCTGCGCGCCTTCGGCCATCGGTCTCGGCTGCGCCAGTTCGGCTACGATGCCGACGACTGGGCCGGCCGGCCGGTCATCGGCATCATCAATACCTGGAGCGAGATCAATTCCTGTCACGCACACCTGCGCACGCGCGCGGAGGACATCAAACGCGGCGTGCTGCAGGCCGGCGGCTTTCCGATCGAGCTGCCGGCGATGTCGCTGGCGGAACCCTTCGTCAAGCCTTCGACCATGCTCTATCGCAATTTCCTGGCGATGGAGGCGGAAGAGTTGCTGCGCAGCCATCCGATCGATGGCGCGGTTCTGCTCGGCGGCTGCGACAAGACCACGCCCGGCTTGGTGATGGGTGCGATCAGCATGGGCATACCGGCCATCTACGTGCCGGCCGGCCCGATGTTGCGCGGCAACTGGCGCGGCGAGTATCTCGGCTCCGGCTCCGACGTATGGAAGTACTGGACGGAAAAGCGCGCGGGCAATATCAGCGAGGCGCAATGGAGCGAGATGGAGAGCGGGATTGCGCGTTCGTTCGGTACCTGCATGGTCATGGGCACGGCGGCGACCATGATGGCGATCGCCGAAGCGCTCGGCCTCACCCTGCCAGGCGCATCCTCGATCCCCGCGGCCGATTCGGGCCATCCGCGCATGTGCGCAGCCGCCGGGCGGCGCATCGTCGGCATGGTGTGGGAAGACCTCGCGCTGGAGCGCATCCTTACCCCGGCCGCTTTCGACAATGCGATCAAGGTCCACATGGCGATGGGCGGCTCGACCAATGCGATCATCCACGTGATCGCCATGGCCCGCCGCGCCGGCGTCGCGCTCGACATGCAGCGCTTCGATCGCATCTCGCGCGAGATTCCCGTTCTGACGAACGTTCGGCCGTCGGGAAAATACCTGATGGAGGATTTCTTCTATGCCGGCGGGCTGCGGGCGCTGATGTGCGAGCTAAAGGACAGGCTCGACCTCTCCTGCCTGACCGTGACGGGAAAGGCGCTGGCCGAGAACATCGCCGGCGCGGAGGTGTATCTGCGCGACGTCATTCATCCGCTCGACGATCCGATCTACGCCGAAGGCGCGACCGCCGTGCTCACGGGCAATCTCGCGCCGCGCGGCTGCGTGATGAAGCCGGCGGCGGCGGAAACGCGGTTCCTCAAGCATCGCGGGCCGGCGCTCGCCTTCGAGGACTATAATCACATGGCGCGCGAGATCGAGCGAGACGATCTTGCAGTCACGCCCGACCACGTCATCGTGCTCAAGAACGCCGGGCCCAAGGGGGGGCCCGGCATGCCGGAATGGGGCATGCTCCCGATCCCGAAACGGCTGCTGCAGGCGGGAGTGCGCGATATGGTGCGCATCTCCGATGGACGCATGAGCGGCACCAGCTATGGGGCTTGCATCCTCCACGTGGCGCCTGAGAGTTTTGTCGGCGGACCGCTGGCATTCGTCATGACCGGCGATGCGATCGAGGTGGACGTGCCGGCGCGACATATTCATCTCGATGTCGGCGAGGAGGAGCTCAATCGCCGCCGCGCGGCCTGGAAGCCTCCGCCACCGCGCTATCAGCGTGGCTACGGCGCCATGTTCTCGGCCCATATCGGGCAGGCCGACGAAGGTTGCGATTTCGACTTCCTCGCCGGCAAGGGCCAGATCCCCGAGCCGGAAATACACTGAACAATCCCAACCTGCCGAGGACCCATGAAAATCGGACTCTTCGACCACGTCGAGCACGGCGCGCGTCCGCTGTCCACGCTTTTTGACGAGCGGCTCGCCTTTGTGCGCGCCGCCGACGAAGCCGGCATCTATTGCCTGCACGTGGCGGAGCATCACGCCACGCCGCTCAACATGGTGCCGGTACCCGGCGTCTATCTTGGCGCGGTGGCGCGCGCCACCAAACGCATGCGACTCGGCCCGCTCGTCTATCTGCTCCCGCTCTATTCGCCGCTGCGGCTGATCGAGGAAATCTGCATGCTCGATCATCTCAGCCACGGTCGGCTGGAGGTGGGCGTCGGCCGCGGCGTGTCACCGTACGAGCTCAAATATCACAAGATCGAGCACGAGGATTCGCGCGACATATTCATCGACGCGTTCAATTGCATCAGTGCGGGATTGACCGCCGACACGCTCGATTATTCCGGCAAACACTACCGCTACGAGAACGTGCCGATCGCCTTGCGGCCGCTGCAGCAGCCGCATCCCGCCTTCTGGTACGGCTCGTCCAATACCACCGGCGCTACCTGGGCCGGCGAGCACGGCATGCATTTCGTGAGCCTCGGACCCACTCCGTTCGCGAAGACCAACATCGACGCCTTCAAGCAAGCGCTGGCGAAGCGCGGCGGACCGGCGCAGCCCAAGGCGGAATTTCCCGGCGGCACGGCCATCGGCGTGCAGCGCCATATCTTCGTCGCTGATACCGACGCGGAGGCAAAGCGGTTCGGCAAGCCGGCGATGGACATGCACCTTGCGCAGCTGAATTGGCTGCGCGACAAGCACGGGGTGACCGGCTTGACCTCGCGGCTCAATGTGCCGCGCGGGGCGAGCTTCGAGGACTGCGTGGCCGACGGATCGGTGATCGCGGGCACGCCGCAGCGGGTGCAGGAGGAGATCGAACGGCAGGTGGCCGAGCTCGGGGTAAACTACCTGCTCACCTATCTGTTCCTCGGCGCAATGTCGCTGCCCGAGGCGTTACGCTCGCTGCAGCTGTTCTCGACGGAGGTGATGCCCAATCTGGCCCGGCTGTGATCGGTCCCGGGTGCCGTCGAGCGCCGCCGCGCGGTCGCGCCACCGTTTATCGCGACCGACAGCCTGGCCCACGTGACGATGGCATCGCCGATCTTCCCCGCTAGCGTTCTGCTGGGACCAACTCTCACCAACTTCCCCGGGACACGCGATTTCGGCCCGCTGGCCCTTTGCCGCGGACTGTGCGAAATTCCCGGGGCTCCGGCGATGGCAAGAGGTCACCATGACGAACAGCAGAGTTGCCGGCGTGCGCAGCATCGAGCTCGGGGTGCGCGATCTCAATCGATCGGCCGAGTTCTACGGCAAAGTCTGGGCGCTCGAGGAAGTGTGCTCCGAGAGCGATAGCATCCGCTTTCGGGCCACCGGCGGCGAGCATCATGTGCTCACCATAAGGGAGCGGCCGAAGCCCGCTTTGCTCGGTGTACACTTCGCCGCTCCCGACCGGGCGGCCGTCGACGCGCTCTGTGCCAAGGCCAAGGGCTACGGCGTTGAGGTCGAAGGCGACCCGGCAGCGCTCGATCCCGGCGCCGGCGGCGGCTACGGCTTTCGCTTTCGCACGCCGGACGGGTTGCCGATGAGCATTTCGTCGGACCGCGTGCAGCATCCCGACGTCGTCGTCGACCGCTCGCGGCCGACCAAGATCAGCCATGTCGTCCTCAACAGTGCGCACACCGAAGATCAAGTGCCGTTTTTCATCGACGTTCTGGGCTTCAGGCTTTCGGACAGCACTCACATGATGGAGTTCCTGCGCTGCAGCGCGGATCACCACAGCGTCGCCATCTTCCGCAACAACGGATCTTCGCTCAATCACGTCGCCTACGAGCTGCCGAATATCGACGGGCTCATGCGCGGCGCCGGGCGGGTCAAGCAAAGTGGCTTCGACATCGAATGGGGTGTCGGGCGTCACGGGCCGGGAAGCAACGTGTTTTCCTATTTCATCGAGCCGAACGGCTTCGTCGCGGAATACACGACCGAGCTCGATCAGCTCGATGACGCCACGCATGTGCCGCAGGGCGCCGAATACTGGCAGAAGATCATGCCCGGTCCGGACCGCTGGGGTCTTGCCGGACCGCCGTCGAACCGCATGCGCGCCGCGATGTCGGGCGCGCTCCATATCGGCGATGAGCCTTCCGGCGACACGCGCTGCGAGGATATCATTGGCCGCAAGCTCGGCTGACGGATCGAGCGGCATAGGTCGACCACCGTTCCGACATGCGCCGACGGCATCGGGAGGCCCCTCCCAGGTTGCCGAGGTCTTCTGGCATGAGCGACGACATTCCTTTCGACAAGAGCTTCGATCTCGCGCCCGAGACCGTGGAGGAAGTCGTGCCCGGCGTGCGGCGAGTGCTGGCCGATAATCCCGGCCCGTTCACGTTCAAAGGCACGGTGTCCTATATCGTCGGACGCGGCCGCGTGGCGATCATCGATCCCGGTCCGCTCGACGAGGCGCATATTGCCGCCCTGCTCGACGTCGTACGCGGGGAAACCGTCACCCACGTTTTCGTGACCCACACCCATCGCGATCATTCGCCCGCCGTGCCCCGGATCAAGACGGCGACCGGAGCCGTGGTCCTTGCGGAAGGGCCGCATCGCGCTGCGCGTCCCCTCAATGTCGGCGAGGCGCCGCGGCTCGACGCGAGCAATGACACCGACTTCCGGCCCGATCACGCGCTCGTTGACGGCGAGGTGATCACCGGCTCGGGTTGGACCATCGAAGCGGTGACGACTCCCGGCCATACCGCCAACCATATGGCCTTCGCGTTCAGGGAGGCCAATCTGCTGTTTTCCGGCGATCATGTCATGGCGTGGTCGACGCCGGTGGTCGCCCCGCCGGACGGCGCGATGAGCGACTATATGGCGTCGCTGCAAAAGCTTGCGCGGCGCTCGGAGCCGATCTACCTGCCGGGACACGGCGGTGCCGTGCGCGACGCGCCGCGCTTCGTCGTCCACTATATCCGCCATCGTCAGGCGCGCGAGGCTTCGATCTTGCGCCAGCTGGCCAAGGGTGGCACCGATATCCCCACTCTAGTGCGCGCGATCTATATCGGTCTCGATCCCCGACTGCTGAGGGCCGCGGGTCTTTCGGTCCTCGCCCATCTCGAGGACCTGGTGACGCGCGGACAGGTCGCGACCGAGGGGCAGCCCTCGATTGCGGGCCGCTACCGCCTGGCCTGACCTGCGACCCGCGGCCATTGCGAGCGGCGACGATCCGGGCTTGGCCGTCTGCCTGAACGGGTGCGGCCAAACGATCTTGCTGTCACCTCTTCGACTGATCCTTCTTGCCGGGCGCGCCTTTCTTCGCGGGTGGCGGCGGGGGCGGTGGCCGCTCCGGCTTTTGCGTGCGGATGGCCTCCTCGATGTCGTTCATCAAGCCCCGCAGGCGCGCGGCGTTGGTACCGAAATCGAACGTCCCGTAGCGGGAGGACGAGCGCGCGTCGATGCGTGTGTTGTCGGGCTCGGCCCGCACGCGAATGACTACGTCGTCGCGAAAACCCATGATGAACGTACGGGCGACCGCTTCGATGTGTCCCTCGCGACGGCCAGCCTGGGGTGGGCGCGCATCGACGATACGCCATTTGCGCTTGTTCACCGCCGCGAGCACGGCATCGTATGCGGCCCGCGGCGTCGCATTGGTCACGAGCGCCCCGACATCGGGATATGCCTTGCGTTGCTGCTCGGCGGCATAAAGGCCGGCGTAGGCGACCGGGTTGGCGTCGCGCGGGCGCAAGCGCGTCAGCACTTCGTAGCGGGGCGGATCGATCGAATCGGTGGTGATGTCGTAGATCCACGGCAGCCGATACGCCTTGATGGCGAAATAGGCCGGATAGGCGAGCAGCGCGAGCGAGACTGCCGTGGCCGACAAGGCCGCGCCGATGCCCGCCAATCCCTCCATCCATATCACGACGAAGGCGGCAAGGGCGACGAGGAGCGCGATGACCGCGATGCCGAGCGCCCCCGCAAAGGTCGCGAGCGCGGGCCAAATCTCGAGCAGGCCCGAACGCACAATGATGACCGCGAGGAAGGTGGCCAGGAAGGCGAAGCCGGCAATGCGCCGCGCCCAGATGGCGAGCCTGGAGGTCGGCTCCGAGTGGATATAGCGGCGCACCATCGATCTGCCTCGTTCAGCCCGCGCAGATATTCTTGAGAGCCGCCCATTCCGCGCCATCCAGCAGCCGCCGCGCCGGCGCGGCTCCCGCCGTTCTCTCGATGAGCGCGACGCGGTCGCGGGTGTCGGGGTGATCGAGCAGGATTCTCGGCCCGGGATGAGTATCTCCCGCTATGCGCGACAGCAGCCGGCCTAGCCCGCGCGGATCGCTGCCGATCTTCGTCAGCAACGCCACCGCATAAGCGTCGGCCGCTGTCTCGGCCGTGCGGCTGTAGTGCGTCTGCAGGGTGATCTTGGCCGCGAGCACGGCGGCGCCGCCACCGACGAAATCGCCGAGCAGCATTCCGAACAGCAGCGAAAGACCGGACCCTTGCAGTATCGCTCGTGTACCATCACGATGTGCGACGTGGCCAATCTCGTGCGCGATCACGCCCGCCAGCTCATCGGGCGTTTCCGCTTTGGCCAGGAGGCCCCGGAACACGTAAATGTATCCTCCTGGCAGTGTGATGGCATTCTCCTCGGGCTGCCGTACAACGAGGGGGACGAGCGGCATCGGCAAGTCAGCCGCAGGTTCGATCTGCCGCACGAGTTTGTCGAACGCCGCGCGGCCCGCCGTCTCCTTCGCGCCATTTCCGCATTCGAAAGCGGCGCCCGTGTGGTGGATATCGAGGCTCGCGCGGACCTGCCTTTCGATCGCGGCGCCGAGCTTGCGCTCGACCGAGTAGGGAATGAGGGGGGTGAGTTCGTTGGCGATCAGCGGCAGTCCCCAAACCGCGACGACGACGAGCGAGGCGGTGGCGGCAAGGCTCCAGAGGATCACCTTGACCTTCATACGCCGCTCGCGGCGACCGCCGCGGTCGACCGGTGGCGACCGCCGGTCGATGGCGGCGGCCAGTTGCGGGTCGCGGACCTCGAGCCGCGCCAACGCCTGGCTATCGGCCTTGCCGAGCCGCAGCACCCCCTCCGGGGCGGACAACGTCTCGAGCCGGTCATAGGGCCATTCGGCCAGAACGCCTCCGTCGGCGGCATGGATGCGCAACGCGTCGGGCGCGAGCTCGATTCGCACGCCGTGTCGTGCGCTGGTGGCGCCGTCGAAGAAGATGCCTCGTCCCGAAGTCATGGAGTCAAATTCCGCCCATGCTCAACGCATCCGCGAGGCCTTCGCCGACCGGGGAGGCCGGTTGCCCGACGGCCGCGACCCGTTCGAGCACGGCTGGATTGGCAATGTCGAGGGACTCCACTACGCAGCGCCAGAGCCCGAGCCTGACGGTCGCCTGGTAAACGGCCGAATAGCCCAGAGCAATCGCGACATAGGCGGCAAGACCCGCGATTGTCGTGATCGTTTCCCGGGCCATCGAATCGAGCCGCTGCGTGAGCGTCTCCAGCATGAACATGCCTGGGACGACGATGGCGCCCGCAGCCATGGTGAACACGAACGCATAGAGGAGGAAGCGAGCATAGACACCGTAGACCTGCGCCGTACGCAAGCGGGAGTTCACGACGACCTCGCCGAAGCGCAGTCCAGACGCCCACCAGCGCAGCACCATCGCCTGGAAAATGGGGTAGAAAAGGGCAAACGACAGCAGCAGCCAAGCGGCGGTCAATCCGGCGTAGACCACGGCGCCGGCAACGCCCGATGCCTCGAACCAACCCGGCACGTCGTCGGCTCGGCCGCCCGCCGCGAGGAAAGCCCAATCGATGGCGCCAATGGTTGCGAGCAAGCCGAGCGTGGACGGCATGACGACCAGAAGCCACATCGGAATCCCGCGCGCCAAGAGCCGGAGGGCGGAGCCTTCGAAGCGCCTGGGTAGGTTGCCGAAAAACGTGTTGTGCATCTTGAAGCGTTCGAGCTGCGACTGCCCGAACGGATAGACAAATCCCAAGGTCAGGAGGATCATGCACCACCAGAACACGGAGCACATCGCGTAGCGCCAAGCCGAACCGGTTTGGTGGAAGCGAACGCCGCGATAGACCGTCCGGGTCAGCCGATAGCGCCTTGCCCGATAAAGCGCGTATTGGCCGAGTACCGTCAACAACGCAAAGCTCAGCACCACGCCTGATATGTCGCCGAGTGGCCCGAGACTCAGCGTGCCGATGAAGATCGCGGCATAGAGCGGAACGAGGATCGCGATCGCCATCAGAAAGCCGAGCAGGAGCTCGCGTGCGGTTCCGGTATATTCGAAGCTCTCGCCCGCGAACTCGGTGTTGGACCACAGGAAGCGCCGGATATCGGTTGTAAGCCAGAACCGGTAGATGCCCAGCGTGCACATCAGCAATACGGCGCCGCGCGCGAGCAACCGCCAGAATCGGGGGGGCCCCGCCGCTGAACCGGACAACGGCATCCGAAGGCGCCGACCGGCCGACTCGCGCCGCGGGTACGGTCGCATCGAAGATGGTCATGCGTTGAGCTTCCTGGAGGCGCTGGCGTGATGTGCTCCAGCTTACCGCATCGAGCCCTCGGGGTACGAGGCAGCGGAACCCGCAACGCCTTGCGCTGCGCGCGCGACACTGGGCTCGCGTCCCCGTTCGGGAGAATTCGGCTTCACCGCGCGGTGATCGCGTTCGGCAGGACGAAATCCTTGAAACGCTCCCGCAGCGCCGTTTTCTGGATCTTGCCTGTTGCCGTGTGTGGGATCTCATCGACGAACACGACCTCGTCGGGCATCCACCAGTTCGCCACTTTGCCTTGCATGAACCGCAAGATCTCGTCCCTGCTCGCCGCTTGACCCTGCTTGAGAACGACGACGAGCAACGGCCGCTCGTCCCATTTCGGATGTTTCACTCCGATCACGGCTGCTTCCGCCACCTTGGGGTGACCGATGGCGAGGTTCTCGAGGTCGATCGAAGAAATCCACTCGCCCCCCGATTTGATGACGTCTTTGGCGCGGTCGGTGACCTGCATGTAACCGTAGCGGTCGATGGTCGCGACATCGCCGGTGTCGAAGAAGCCCTCCACGTCGAGAATGCTGCCGCTCTCCTTGTAGTAGGCCCTGGCCACCGCGGGCCCGCGCACCTTGAGCCGGCCGAAAGTCTTGCCGTCCTGAGGCAGCCGCTTGCCGGCATCGTCGGTGATCCTCATCTCGACCATGAACGGTGGATGACCCTGCTTCTGCTGAATGTCGAGCCGCGCATCGCCGCCGAGCGTGGCATATTCCGGCTTCAGCGTGCATGCGGTGCCAAGTGGGCTCATCTCGGTCATGCCCCAGGCGTGAATCACCTCGACGCCGTAGACGTCCTGGAAGGTCTTGGAGATGGCACGCGGACAAGCGGAGCCACCGATGACGACCTTCTTGAGGTGGGGAAGCTTGGCGCCGGTCGCTTCCAGATGCTGCAGCAGCATGAGCCAGACCGTCGGCACCGCCGCGGTGCAGGTGACCTTGTAGCGGTCCAGCAACTCGAACACCGACGCGCCGTCGAGCTTGGCTCCCGGCATGACAATGGCGGCGCCCGCCATCGGCGCGGCGAAGGCCATCGCCCAGCAATTGGCGTGAAACATTGGCACGACCGGCATCACCACGTCGCGCGACGAATAGCCTTTCATGTCGGCGGAGTTGGCCATCAACCCGTGCAGCACGTTCGAGCGGTGCGAATAGAGCACGCCCTTCGGGTTTCCTGTCGTGCCCGAGGTGTAGCACATGCCGGCGGCGGTGTTTTCGTCGAAAGTTTTCCAGGCGAAGTCGCCGTCGACCTCTGCAATCCACGCCTCGTAAGGCACCGCATTCTTGAGCGAAGTCTGTGGCATGTGTGCACTGTCGGTCAGCACGATGTAGCGCTCAACGGTCGGCATCTTTTCTGCGAGCTTTTCCAGGAGTGGGACGAACGTCAGATCGACGAGCATCACGCGATCCTCGGCGTGGTTGACGATCCAGGCGATCTGGTCGGGAAACAGTCGCGGATTGACGGTGTGATAGACGGCGCCGATACCCATGATTCCGTACCAAGCTTCGAGATGGCGCCAAGTGTTCCAGGCGAGCGTCGCCACCCGGTCGCCGAGCCGGATGCCCTGCTTGTCCAGCCGCTGCGAAAACCGCAGTGCCCGGCCGCGTATCTCGGCATAGCACGTCCGGTGGATGTCGCCTTCGACCGAGCGCGTGACGATCGGCCGTTCGGCATGGTTGATCGCGGCGTGATCGATGACGCGATGGCAGAGCAGCGGCCAATCCTGCATCAGTCCGAGCATGGCGTTTCCCCTTGATCTTGCCTGTTGCATCGCAGCGCGTACCGCAGGTTCTCGATACGCCGACCGCGTCGCCCTGGCTGCATCCGGAGGGCCGGATTTCATGCGTCTGGGACGCGCAGCAAGGTTACCTGTGGGTCGCGGCTGTGCAACCGGAGATTCATTCGGCCGCGGCGTTCCGCTCATGCGTCAGCCGAACCGCTCCAGCGAGAAGCCGGCGATGTCGTGGGCGGTCGTTCCCGTGGTCGCGAGATCGGCGAGGATCTCGCCGATCACCGGCGCGAACTTGAAGCCATGTCCCGAGCAGGGTGAGGCGAGGATGATATTGGGCGCGCCGGGCAGGCGATCGATCAAAAAATGGCCATCGGGCGTCATGGTATAGAGGCAAGTCGCGGCGGCCACGAGCCGCCCGTTCGCCGCCGGAAGATGCTCCGAGATGGCGGCGCGGATCAACGCCTCGTCTTGCGCGGAAACCGTTCGATCGTAAGCGTCGGGGTCGACCGTCTCGTTGCGGTGGTGATGCTTGGCGACCTTGATAGCCGCGCCGATGCCTCCTCCACCTTGGGGCGGGATGCCGTAATGCATGCCATGCCGGCTTTCGATGATGAACACTGGAAAGCGTCCGGGCGAAATCAATTC
>JBAUOM010000321.1:0-6227 GCA_049579765.1 Xanthobacteraceae bacterium | reverse complement strand
GCGGCCGCGCGAGCGTGATGCTCGACAGCGGCGTGCGCTCGGGTCTCGACGTGGCGCGCGCAGTGGCGCTCGGCGCCGATGCGGCGTTCGCCGGCAAGGCCTTCCTGTGGGGCCTGGGCGCGCTCGGGCCGGAGGGGCCGGGGCACGTGATCGATCTCATGATCGACGAGATGATGTCGGCGTTCGGCCAGATCGGCGCGCAGCGGCCGGCGCAGGCACGCGCGGCGGCGATTCGGCATCCCGGCGCGCTGCACTTCTGATCTGCATCCCGCGTATTGGTCTATTCTCGGGGCTGCGGCTAAGAAGAAAAACTTTTCTATGCCAATCCCGCTTCGGAGCATGCGGATGTCGGCCCTCGCCGAACCGGCCATGGATGCACTGACGGGCGACCGCCTGGCGCGGCGCAATGCGATCGTCCTGGCGGCGACGCAGGCGCTTGCCGGCGGCAACAATGTGGTGCTGGTGGCGACCGCCGGCATCGTCGGCACGATGCTCGCGCCGGACCGGGGACTGGCGACGCTGCCGATCAGCATCTTCGTCCTCGGCATGTGGATGGGGACGCTGCCGATGGGCGCGCTGGCGCGGCGGCTGGGCCGGCGCAACGCGCTGCAGATGGGAACCGCCTGCGGCGTGCTCACCGGCTTGATCTGCTGCCTCGCCGTGCTGCGAGGCTCGTTCCTGCTCTTCAATATCGGCGCCGTGTTCAGCGGCTTCTATGCCTCCGCTCATCAGTCCTATCGCTTCGCCGCCGCCGACACCGCGAGCGAGGCGTTTCGACCGAAGGTGATCGCCTGGGTCCTGTTCGGCGGCATCCTCGCCGGCATCTTCGGCGCGCAGCTCGTCATCGCCACCCAGGATCTGTGGCCGCCCTATCTGTTCGCGGCGACCTATCTCGGCCAGTCCGCGCTCGCCCTGGTCTCGGCGGGGGTGCTGATGTTCGTGAACATACCCAAGCCGCCGCCGCGCTCGACCGTCGGCGACGGCCGCCCGCTTGCCGAGATCGCGCGGCAGCCACGCTTCGCCATGGCGGTCGCATGCGGCGTCGCCTCCTACGCGATGATGAATCTGGTGATGACCTCGGCCCCCCTCGCCATGGTCATGTGCAACCATTCCGTCACGGACGCCACGCTCGGCCTGCAGTGGCATGTGCTCGGCATGTACGCGCCGAGTTTCGTCACCGGCTCGCTGATTTCCCGCTTCGGGCTCGAGCGCATCACCGGCCTCGGCCTTGCGCTCATCATCGTCGCCGCCGCCATCGGGATCGCGGGCATTTCGCTGTGGCATTTCTGGATCGGACTTGCCCTGCTCGGCGTCGGATGGAATTTCGCCTTCATCGGCGCGACCACCCTGGTTACGGCCTGCCACCGCGCAAACGAGCGCAACAAGGTACAGGCCTTCAACGATTTCCTCGTGTTCGGCTCGATGGCGGTCGGCTCGTTCGCCTCCGGCCAGCTCTTGGCCAGCTTCGGCTGGACCATGGTGAATGAGGTGGTGTTCCCGGTCACGCTGGCGGCGGTCGCGCTGCTGATTTGGGGCACCCTGCGCCGACGCGCGCAGCTCGCCTGATGCCCCGCCCGCATCCGTAAGCGGGCGGTATCATGCGACCGAAGATCGGAAATGCGCTCCTCGCGCGGGCGCCCATTGCGCGAGCGTCAAGCGCGCAGCTCCGCGAGGGATCGGCGTTAATCAAACGGCAGCATCCGGCCGTGCGTCACCTTGCTGGCATGGTCGAAAGGTCCCATGTTCAGACGGAAGACGGCATCGCGAGGCGATTTCCCGCGCTGGCGTACCGTCGACGCGTGGCGAGCGAAAACCTCAACGAAGCGGCGAAGGCAACGAAACCCTTCGGTCGAGCCTCATGGCAGCTCAACCGGATCCGGCGAGTTAAGGAGAGTGATGCGATGAGAATAGTACTGGCTGCGCTTGCCCTGTCGGCCGTTGCGGCCGCGACCGACGCTTCCGCGCAGGGCGTCAATCTGACCGGCAAATATCGATGCATCGAGGGTTGCTTGTCGGCGCGTCCGGGGCAGTTCGCCTACGTCACGCAGAACGGCTGGGAGCTCAACATGGTCAACGATGCCGGTCTCGCATCGCGAGCCTGGCTGGACTATCCGGGGCGCATCTGGGTTTCCCGGGCGAACATGGGCGCGATCTATTCTCCCGACGGCATAACCATTCAATTCGACAACGGGACGGTCTGGCAGCGAGCGCCCGACCTGCCGCCGGCACCCCCGCCTCGGCGGCGCCGATGACGCGGAGCTCGACCGCGACCCGCGATTTCGGTCGCGGAACCACGCCGCGCCGTGGTTGTTGGGGACCAAAGCCGCGCGGTCTTTGACCGCAAGGGCATTTGGAGACATATTGCGGCGGGAGACTCTCGATCGGGCGGGCGCGTAAGGCGAAGAACAACGGGCAGCCATGCATGGCGAACTGCCTCGCGACCCCCACGGCATGCGACGCATCGTAGTTCGGCGACTGGCGGTGCTGGCGATTGCGGGTGCCGCTGTCGTCTCGGCGTGCAGCCAGGAATCCCAACAGGCGACGCAGCAACAGCAGCAGCAGCAGGCTGCCGCCGACGAGCAGGCGCGCAAGGCGGCGGACGAGAAGGCCTGGACCGACGCGGTGCGCACCAACACGCTCGCGGCATTCAACGGATATCTGGAACGCTTCAGCGCCGGTGCGCACGTTTCGGAGGCGCTGCAGCATATTGCGGCGCTCAACGAGCAGGCGCGCAAGGATGCCGACGAAAAGGCCTGGGCCGATGCGGTGCGTGCCAATACCGTCCCGGCCTTCAACAGCTATATCCAGAGCTACGCGTCGGGCGCGCACGTGGCGGAGGCACGCCAGCGCATCGCCGCGCTCAACGAGCAGACGCGCAAGGATGCCGACGAAAAGGCCTGGGCCGATGCGGTACGCGCCGGTACGGCTGCGGCCTTCAACACCTACCTGCAGAGCTACGGTTCGGGCGCGCACGCCGCCGAGGCGCGCCAGCGCATCGCCGCGCTCGACGAGCAGGCGCGCAAGGAGGCCGACGAGAAGGCCTGGAACGACGCGGTGCGCGCGGGTACCGCTGCGGCGTTCAACACCTACCTGCAGAATTTCGGTTCCGGCGCGCACGCCGCGGAGGCGCAACAGCGCGTCGCCGCGCTGGACGAGCAGACGCGCAAGGCGGCCGACGAGAAGGCTTGGGCCGAGGCGGAGCGCAGCGGTACTGCCACGGCGTTCAACACCTACCTGCAGAACTTCAGTTCGGGCGCGCACGCAGGCGAGGCACGCCGGCGCGCGGCGGCGCTCGAATCGCAGGGTCGCAGGGAGGTCCCAATCATCGACGTTCAGAAGACCTGCGACGCTGCCGCGGGCGTGATGATTAGCCTGCTGGGCGGCAGCACGACCGACCAGGACGTGAAGGGCTGCCTCGATTCCGAGCAAAAGGCCCGCGACCAGATCGTCAAGGATCTCGCGACCTATTCAGGTACGGACAAGACGCGCTGCATGCGGACCACCGTCTACCTCCCCAGCTACGTCGAGTGGCTCACCTGCCTCGAGATGGAACGGGACGTGCGCAAGATGGACGTGGGCGGGATGAAGCTGGGAATGGACGCGAGGACGGGAGTTTACACGCTGCCCAAGGTGCGGCCGGCGCTCAACTGGTGAGCTTGCGCGCCGTCGGCTCAGGGGGCGCCGTGCCCAACTGCTCCCGGCGCGTTGAGAATCCAGCAAAATTCGGCGCTATCGAACGTTGCGTCGCTGGACCGTTTTTGGCAATGTCCGCGCCACTTTCGGCCGGGGCTTTGGGCGACCAGCGGGCTCGGCGCAACGGCGGCCGTGCTGAGGTCTCTCGCCCGGTGCGCTCCTTAACACCGGGGTTTCGATTATGACAGCTCTCTGGCTGATCGTCCTTTGCGGCGCGCTCGCCATCGTCTACGCCATCTGGGCGATCCGCTCCGTGCTCGCGGCCGATCCGGGCAATCCGCGCATGCAGGAGATCGCGGCGGCGGTCCGCGAAGGCGCCCAGGCCTATCTCAAGCGCCAGTACACGACGATCGGCATCGTCGGCATCGTGATCTTCTTCGTGCTGGCCTATTTCCTCGGCTGGCTGGTCGCGGTCGGGTTCCTGATCGGGGCGGTGCTGTCAGGGGCGACCGGCTTCATCGGCATGAACGTCTCGGTGCGCGCCAATGTGCGCACCGCCCAGGCGGCGATCCGCTCGCTCGGCGACGGGCTGGAGCTCGCGTTCAAGTCGGGCGCGATCACCGGGCTCCTGGTGGCCGGCCTCGCGCTGCTCGGCGTCACGCTCTATTTCGGCTACCTCATCGGCACGCGGCATTTGGCGCCCGATAACCGCACCGTCGTCGACGCGCTGGTGGCGCTCGGTTTTGGGGCCTCGCTCATCTCCATCTTCGCCCGTCTCGGCGGCGGCATTTTCACCAAGGGTGCCGACGTGGGCGGCGACCTCGTCGGCAAGGTCGAGGCCGGCATCCCGGAGGATGATCCCCGCAATCCCGCCACCATCGCCGACAACGTGGGCGACAATGTCGGCGACTGCGCCGGCATGGCGGCCGACCTGTTCGAGACCTACGCGGTGACGACGGTCGCGACCATGGTTTTGGCGGCAATCTTCTTCCGCAACGCCGGCGCCGACGTGCTGCTCAGGATGATGACTTATCCGCTCGCCATCGGCGGCGTCTGCATCATCACCTCCATCATCGGGACGTTCTTCGTCAAGCTCGGCGCCAACCAGTCGATCATGGGCGCGCTCTACCGCGGCCTCATCGTCACGGGGGTGCTTTCGCTTGCCGGCGTGGCGCTGGTCACCTACCTGCTAGTCGGCTTCGCGAGCGTGCCCGGGCAGCGCTACAGCGGGACCAACCTGTTCCTGTGCGGGGTCGTGGGCCTGCTGGTCACCGGCCTGATCATCTGGATCACCGAGTACTACACCGGCACCAACTTCCGGCCGGTGCAGTCGATCGCCAAGGCCTCCGTCACCGGGCACGGCACCAACGTCATCCAGGGCCTGGCCATTTCGCTCGAATCTACCGCGCTGCCCGCCATCGTGATCATCGCCGGCATCCTCGCCACCTACAAGCTCGCCGGCCTGTTCGGCATCGCGATTGCGGTCACCACCATGCTGGCGCTCGCCGGCATGATCGTGGCGCTCGATGCCTTCGGCCCGGTCACCGACAATGCCGGCGGCATCGCCGAGATGGCCGGCCTGCCCAAGGAGGTGCGCAAGTCGACCGACGCGCTCGATGCGGTGGGCAACACGACCAAAGCGGTGACCAAGGGCTATGCCATCGGCTCGGCCGGACTCGGCGCGCTCGTTCTGTTCGCGGCCTACAACGAGGATTTGAAGTTCTTCATCGGCAGTGCCGCCACGGTCCCGTATTTCCAAGGCGTTCAGCTCGATTTTTCGCTGACCAACCCGTATGTCGTGGCCGGCCTCCTGTTCGGCGGCCTGCTGCCCTACCTGTTCGGCGCGCTCGGCATGACCGCGGTCGGCCGCGCCGCGTCCGCGATCGTGGAGGAGGTGCGCCGGCAATTTCGCGAGAAGCCCGGCATCATGCAGGGCACCGACAAGCCCGATTACAGCCGCGCGGTCGACCTGCTGACCCGCGCCGCGATCAAGGAGATGATCATCCCCTCGCTGCTGCCGGTGCTCTCGCCGATCGTCGCTTATTTCCTGGTCTACTGGATCGCCGGCGGTGGCGCGGCCGGTAAGTCGGCGGCGTTCTCCGCCGTCGGCGCCATGCTGCTGGGCGTGATCGTCACCGGCCTGTTCGTCGCGATCTCGATGACCTCGGGCGGCGGCGCCTGGGACAACGCCAAGAAGTATATCGAAGACGGCCACTACGGCGGCAAAGGCTCGGAGGCGCACAAGGCGGCGGTCACCGGCGACACCGTCGGCGATCCCTACAAGGATACGGCCGGTCCCGCGGTCAACCCGATGATCAAGATCACCAACATCGTCGCGCTGCTGCTGCTCGCCGTCCTGGCGGCGCACTGAGTGTACATGCGCGAGCGTGTTCTCTGGCCTCATGGCCGGGCTTGTCCCGGCCATGACGATTCTCGGCAGACAAACCGCCACGCGGCGCAAGATTTGCGTCAGGGCGCCGGAATTTTCTCCGGCAACACGCTGGCGGCGAGCGTCTGGCGGCCTTGCGTCACCGCAATAATGCTGACCGATTTCGCCGGGATGCGGCTGCCGCCGCGATAGCTGATGGTACCGG
>JBAUOM010000320.1:0-3209 GCA_049579765.1 Xanthobacteraceae bacterium | reverse complement strand
GCTTGAGCCCATCGAGCGCGGCGATGTCGAGGGCGAGCCCGGCCGCCACGACCCGGCCGCCGCCATCGGCGACGGCGCGCACCTCGCCGGGTACCAGGTTCACCAATCCCATGAAGTCGGCGACCATGCGGTTGGCAGGGTGGGCGTAGACCTCGAACGGGGTGCCGTATTGCTGCAGCCTTCCGCCGTTCATGACCGCGACCCGGTCGGAGAGCGCGAGCGCCTCGGCCTGATCGTGGGTGACGTAGACGAAGGTGATGCCGGTGCGGCGCTGCAGCTCCTTGAGCTCGGTGCGCATGCGCTCGCGCAGCTTGGCGTCGAGATTGGACAAGGGCTCGTCGAGCAGCAGGATCGACGGCTCGACCACGAGCGAGCGCGCGAGCGCGACGCGTTGCTGCTGGCCGCCGGAGAGCTCGCTCGGATAGCGGCCCTCGAGGCCGGACAGATTGACCAGCGCCAGCGTCTCCTCCACGCGCTTCTTCGCCGCGGCGGCCGCGATCCGGCGCAGCTTGAGCCCGAACACGACGTTTTCGAACACCGTCTTATGCGGCCATACCGCGTAGTTCTGGAACACCATGCCCATGCCGCGCGCCTCCGGCGGCACCACCGCGCTGGGCGAGGACAGCAGCGCGCCGTCGACCTCGATCGTGCCCTTGTCGGGCACGATGTAGCCGGCGATCAGCCGCAAGGTCGTGGTCTTGCCGCAGCCGGAAGGGCCGAGCAGCGTCACGAACGAATTGTCGGCGATGTCGAGATCGAGATCGGCGACGGCGGCGAAGCTCGCGTCGCGCGCGCCGAAGCTTTTCGACAGGCCGCGGATCGCGATCCCGGCCATGGCTCAAGTCCCCACCGGGGCGGCATCGCCGCGCGCCGCCAAGCGGCCGCCGCCGAGCCGATGCGCGAGCCAGATCGCCAGCGCAATGATCGCCATGTTGATCATGGCCAGCGCGGCGACCGGCTCGATATAGCCGGTCTCATAGAGGTTGTAGACCGCGACCGCCAAGGTGATGGAGCTAGACGAGAACAGCAGGATGGAGGCGGACAGCTCCTGGATCACCGGCACGAACACGAGCAGCCAGCCCGCGAACAGGCCGGGCCGGATCAGCGGCAGCGTGATTTCCCGCATGGTGGTGGCCCAGGATGCGCCGAGGATCTGGGCGCTCTCCTCGAGCGAAGGGTCGATCTGCCGCAGCGACGAATTGGCCGCGCGCACGCCGAGCGGGATGTAGCGGCCGACATAGGCGAGCAGCAGGATGGCCAATGTCCCGTAAAGCGCGATCGGCATGGCCAGCCAGAACTGGATGAGCGCGACCGCCACCACGATGCCGGGGAGCCCGAGCGGGATGAGCGCGGCGTAGTCGAGCACGCGGCGGCCGGGGATGCGGGTGCGCAGATCGATCCAGCCGATGACGGCGCCGAGCACGACCGCGATGCTGGCGGCGGCGGTGGCGAGCATCAGGCTGTTGAGGATCGCGCGCTGGGTCACGTTATAGTCGAACAGGATGAACTTGTAGTTCGCCAGCGTGAGCCCCTTCCAGAATTCGAGCCCCCAGGACTTCGAGAGCGACACCGCGATCAAGGTCGCGTACGGCGCCGCGATCGCCACGACGAAGATCAGGACGACGAAGCCGAGCATGACCCAGCGCAGCGCCCCGAGCGGCATCAGCTGCGGCCGCGAGCCCTTGCCGGCGAGCGTCACGTAGGAGCGGCGCGCCAGGAACGCGCGCTGGAGGTAGAGCGCCACGACGGTGATGAGCACGAGCACCAGCGACAGCGCGGAGGCGAGGCCGTATTCCGGCGGATAGTCGAACAGCGCGTAGATGCGGGTCGGCAGCGTGAAGATGCGGCCGGGCAGCCCGATGATGGCCTGCGAGCCGAACAACGCGAGCGCGTTGACGAAGGCGAGCAGCGTGCCCGAGAGGATCGCGGGCGCGACCAGCGGCGCCGTGATCGAGAGCGCGGTGCGCAGCTTGCCGGCACCGAGGATCTGCGCCGCCTCCTCGTAGGAGGCGTCGACGGAGGAAAGCGCGCTCGAGGCGAGCAGGTAGACGAACGGGAAGGTGTGCATCACCGTCACCAGCACCAGCCCCGCCATGGAGAACACGTTGAACGTGAGCCAGGGCAGTCCGGCGACGTCGCGCATCAAGACATTGATCAGCCCGGCATTGGGGCTGAACAGATAGGTGAGCGCGATGGCGGTGAGAAACGGCGGCGAGAGATAGGAGAGCGTGGCGGTGAGTTGGATCAGCGGCTTCCCAGGCACGTCGGTGCGGCTGACCGCCCAGGCCAGCACCAGCCCGATCACCAGGCTGAACAGGCCGGTCCAGGCCCCGAGGATCAGCGAATTCTTGAGCGCGGTGAGGTAGAGCCGGCCGGAAAGGACCTCGCCGAAATGGTCGAGGCTGAGCCCCTCCTCGCCTTTCACGCTGCCGAGCAGCAGCGAAGCGAGCGGCAGCACCACGAGCACGACCAGCGCGACGACGGCGCCGCCCATGACGACATGCTCGAGCCGCAGCCGCGCGCCCCACGCCGGCGGCGCGAGGCGTTGAGGCAGCGTGGCACCTACGACGTCCGTGGTCATGCCGCTCGTTTCCACCCCGTTCGGCCGCGGCATCTTTCTCCGCGGCTCATTGTCGTAACACCGCCGCGCGGCGAGAACATCCCACGCCGCGGTCGCATGCTCCATGCGGCCGTGCGTCAAATCGCGTTAAGATATTCCTCCAGTCGCAGCCCGCATGGAGCGCAGCGGAATGCCGGCCAGGCCCGCCGCGTGCCAGGTCCCGGGATTTCGCAACGCAATCAAGTCTGCGCAGATTGCGTAAACTTATCTGCGCTGCTCCATCCAGGCTACGAGGCCTCTTCAACTCCCCACATCCTACACCATTGCGCGCGACCTCTCTCGTCCCCGCGGCGCATTCTTGCGCCCGGGTTCTTGGCTTTCGTCTTTCCGCCCCGCCTTCGCCGAAGCGCCGGCGGGAATGTCTGCCGTAGCCCCTTGCCGCTGCGAGCCCGCCCCGAGCGAGGGGCGGGCAGAGCGCCGGGAGGCACTGCCTTTAACCTGCCGCGCTCGTAGGGCGCGACACCACGTTTGCGAGACGCGGCCGTCCGGGGCAAACCGGAACGGGCCTCTCGGCGCTCCAACCGTGGCGCTGTCGGCCCGGGAACCGCTCCGTCCCCGGCATTGTCTGCCGGGTCCGGGGCGCGAAGGC
>JBAUOM010000319.1:0-1611 GCA_049579765.1 Xanthobacteraceae bacterium | reverse complement strand
CCGCATCGAGCCGCAACGGGCATGGCGTCGCCGCGCCGATGCCGAGCGCGAGACGCCGGCAGATGCCGTTGTCGTCGAGCGCAATCTGCGCGGCGGCGGAGGCGAAGGCGAAATCGCTCTTGCGCGCGCTGACCTCGTGGAAACCGACGCCGATCCGCCCATCGCGCCAGACCGGAAAGCGCACCGCGGCGAGGCAGCCGGCCGCCGGCAGCGCCGTCATCATCGGACCGACGAAGAAATCACCGGCCGCAATCTCGATGCTCGCGCCGCCCTGACGATAGCTCAATGTCGCTCCCAGCGTGACGGCAACTAGCGCGAGCTCCGCCGCCGGATCGGCATTGGCGAGCGAGCCCCCGATGGTGCCGCGCGCGCGGATCGGGGCATGACCCACGAACGGCATGACCTTGGCGAGCAGCGGCAGCGCGGCGCCGATCACCGGATCGCGTTCGAGCACGCATTGCCGGGTGGCGGCGCCGATCGCGACCTCGTCGCCTTCCCTGCGCACGAAGGCGAGCTCGGGGATGCGGGCGATGTCGATCAGGCGCTTCGGCCGGGCGAGCCGCATGGCCATGAGCGGGACGAGGGTCTGCCCGCCGGCGATGATCCGCGCGTCGTCCCCCGCGACGAGGAGCGCGCAGGCCTCGTCGAGATGCGCGGGCCTCACATAGTCGAACGACGCTGGTTTCATCGAGCGGCGCGTTTGGCTTCGTGGTGAAATGAGCGCGGGTCCGATCGGCCCGCGGCGGGAACCGCTCTATCATAGAGGAGCGGGAGCGTCAGGAAATAGCGGCTCGAACCGGGCGGGCTGCGCGAAGTTCGTCGACAGCGCCGCGACGGCCGACCCCGGCGGCTCGAGCTCGCACGCAACGCCGCCGTCGGGAATGCGCCTGCCGCGGGCTCATGGCAAACGAGCTCCATCGCATTGAGCGACGGGCGGTTTTCGGCCCGGCGGGCGCGTGATGCATAAAATTGAGCGGAATTTTTTGCCAACTCTTACCGAGCTCATCAAATCCGGGTTGGTGTTGTCCCGACATTTCGCCCGCGCCGGTCGGGACATTTCACCTTTCGGAACGAGCACTCGGCTTAAGACATGCCCACAACACAGAAACACAGGGGCGTGTCATGGACAACCAAGAGCCGGGGATTGCAGACGAGCCTGCCGGGGCCGCACGACGGGAGCGCCTGCCGCGCGCCTGCGTCGCCGACGCCAGGCGATCCATGCGCAGGTTCATCGCCGAGGCTCTCGAGGAGCTCGGCCTTACCGCGTTCGAATGCGCGCGCGTCGGCGATCTGGACGCGATGCTCGCGTCGAGCCGGCCCGATCTCGTCGTGGTCGGGTCGTCGGCCGGCGGTCTCGAGGCCTGCGAGATCATGGAACTGCTGGCGGCCAGGCAATTCGACGGCAAGGTGCTGGTGGTCGGCGCGCGCATTTCGCCGATTGTGGCCGCCATCGTCGGGCTTGGCCAGAAGCTCGGGCTGGCGATGCTGCCGCTCCTCCCCACGCCGTTTGCCGATCGGGACGTGCGCGACCGCGTCGCGTCGCTATTGCCGGGCGCCGCGCCGCCGGTTCCTGCGCCCGGCGCATGCGCGCCGCGCCGCACGGCCCTGCCC
>JBAUOM010000318.1:0-4058 GCA_049579765.1 Xanthobacteraceae bacterium | reverse complement strand
GCCTCGCGGAGAAGGCGCTGGCCGCGGCGCACGCGGGCGGATGGCTCGCGCCCGGCGCGCTCGTCGTCGTCGAGGAGGCGGCGAAGGCTGATTTCGCCGCGCCTGAGGGGTTCGACGAGCTCGAGCGGCGCGGCTACGACGACAGCATGCTCATCGTGCTGCGCCACCGCGCGTGAGCGTCTCCGCCGCGCTCACTTCGGGGCCACGCCGGAGGCCTTGATCGGCGGTCCCCACTTGTCGAGCTCGCGCAGCACCAGCTTCGCCAGGAAATCCGGGCTGCGTTCGGCGGGCGGGGCGCCGTAGAGGCCGAGCTCGGTGATGCGGGTGCGGACCGCCGGCGTGTCGAGCATCTCGCCGGCGGCGGCGTTGACGCGCTGGATGATCGCGGCCGGCGTTCCCTTGGGGAAGAACAAAGCGTTCCAGCCGTCGGCGTCCACCTCGGCGAGGCCCTGCTCGCGCGCGGTCGGCAGCTCCGGCAGCACCGCGGCGCGCGTGTTCGACAGCATCGCGATCGCCTTCACCGTGCCGGCACGGATCTGCGTGAGCGCGGTCGAGACCACGTCGCACATGAAGTCGATGCGTCCGGCCATCATGTCCTGCATCGCGGGGCCGGCGCCACGATAGGGCACATGGGTGATGTTGGTGCCCATCTTGGCGTTGAGCAGGAGGCAGGCGATATGGGTGGCCGAGCCGCCGCCGCCGGAGCCGTATTGCAGCTTCGCCTGGTTCTCCTTCGCATAGGCGACGAATTGCGGCAGCGTGTCGGCCGGCAGGTCCTTACGCGCCACCAGCACCTTGTAATTGCTGAGCAGCATGCCGCCCGGCTCGAACTCGGTGACCGGATCGTAGAGCGGCTTGGTGTAGAGGAACTGGCTGTAGACATGCGTCGCCTGGTTGCCGATCAACATCGTGTAGCCGTCGGGCGCCGCCTTGGCGACGCGGCTCGCGCCCACCATGCCGCCGGCGCCGGGCACGTTGTCGATCACTATCTGCTGGCCCAGCAGCTCCGACATTCGCGGCGAGATCAGGCGGGCGACCACGTCGATCGGACCGCCGGCCGCGAACGGCACCACCACGGTCACCGGGTGCGTGGGCCAATCCTCCGCGGCGGCCGCCCCCGGCCAGGCCAGCACGCACGCCAGCAGCGCCCCGACGACGATCCTCGGCATGTCCTTCTCCCTTTTGGCGGCGCGTTGATTGAGCGAGGGTGTCCGCCTCGCCGGTCAGGTCGCCAGAGAGTGCGTCCGATGTAAAGACGCGTGATGCCGCAGCAGACGGGTCAGTCCGCGCTCGCCCCGCTCGCCTTGATCGGGCCGGCCCAGCGCGCGATCTCGCTCGGCACGAACTTGGCGAGGTATTCCGGCGTCCTGCGCTCCGCCGCCGGGATGGTCACGCCGATCGCCTTGAAGCGCTCGCGCACCGCCGGCGTTTCCACCGCCGCGTCCGAGGCCTTGGCGAGGCGCTGCACGATCGCGGCCGGCGTTCCCTTCGGCAGCGAGAGCGAGGCCCAGCTGCCGCAGTCGAGCCCCGACAGGCCGGACTCCTGCGCGGTCGGCAGCTCCTCCAGGCCGGGCGCGCGGTCGAGCCCGAGCGTGGCGATCGCCTTGACGCTGTTGCCGCGGATCTGCGGCAGCGCGGTCGAGATCTGCTCGGCGATGTAGTCGATGCGGCCGCCGATCAGGTCCTGCATCGCCGGACCGGCGCCGCGATAGGGCACGTGCGTGACCTTGGTGCCCATGGCGACGTCGAGCAGGATGGCGCAGACATGGGTGCCGGAGCCGGCGCCGGCCGAGCCGTACTGCATCTTGGCCTGGTTGGCTTTGGCATAGGCGACGAATTCCGGCAGCGTATTGGCGGGAAGGTCCTTGCGCACGATCAGCACCCGCGCCGAGTCGGCGAACAAGGCGACGTGCTCGAAGTCGGTGACCGCGTTGTAGAGCGGGTGCTTGTAGAGCGTCTGGTTGATGGCGAGCACGGCGCTGCCCGAGAGCAGCACGGTGTAGCCGTCGGGCGCCGCCTTGGCGACGCGGGCGGCGCCGGGCATGCCGCCGGCGCCGCCGGCGTTTTCCACCACGACCTGCTGCCCGAGGTTCTCGCTCAGTTGCGCCGCCAGGATCCGCGCGATGGTGTCGACCGGGCCGCCGGCGGCGTAGGGCACCACCAGGTTCACCGCCCGCGTCGGCCAGTCCTGCGCGTCCGCTGCGCCCACCGCGAGCAGAAATGCGATCGCGCCGCCGATCATCCTCCTCATGTGCTCCTCCTCACCGATTGCGAGCGCTTGGCGCGCTTTTGAACGTTTTGCACCATCTCTCCGCGTCGTCCCCCGCGAATGCGGGGACCCATATTCCAGAGCCGGTGGTTATGGGTCCCCGCTTGCGCGGGGACGACACTCACGTGAATCGATGAGGCCGCTCAATCGACGCTGATGCCGGCCTGCCGGATCGGCTTCGCCCAGCGCTCGATCTCCTCGGGCAGGAACTTGGCGAGATATTCGCTGCTGCGGCGCTCGGGCAGCACGATCTGGAGGCCGAGCTCCTCCAGCCGCTTGCGGATGGCGGGGTCGTCGAGGGTGTCGCTCATCGCCTTGTTGAGCTTGCGCACGATCGGCTCGGGCGTCCCCTTCGGCAGGAAGAAGGCGTTCCACACGCTGGCCTCGACGCCGGGCAGGCCCTGCTCGCCGGTGGTCGCGAGATCCGGAATGATCGGCACGCGCTTGGCCGCCATCACCGCGATGCCTTTCACCGCGCCCTGCTTGGCCTGCGCCGCGCCGGTCTGGATGGTGTCGCACATGTAGTCGATGCGCCCGCCGATGAGGTCCTGCATCACCGGACCGGCGCCGCGATAGGGCACATGCGTGATGTCGACGCCGATCGCGGAGTTGAGCAGCACGCAGGGAATATGCGTGCCGGAGCCGACGCCGGCGGAGCCGAATTGGGCGGTCTTCTCGTTCGCCTTCAGATAGGCGATGAACTCCTGGAGATTGTTCGCCGGCAGATCCTTGCGCGCGATCAGGATGCGCGGCGACTCGGAAACGAGCCCGACCGGCTGGAAATCGGCGGCGGCGTTGTAGGGCGGCTTCTTGTAGAGCGTCTGGTTGTAGGCATGCGTGCCGGTATTGCCGATCAGCATGGTATAGCCGTCGGGCGCGGCCTTGGCGACGCGCGCGCTGCCGACCGTGCCGGCCGCGGCGCCGACGTTCTCGACCACGATCGATTGACCGAGGAACTCGCTCATGCGCTGCGCCTGGATGCGCACGCTCACGTCGATGCCGCCGCCGGCGGCGAACGGAACGATGAGCGTGATCGGCCGCGCCGGCCAGTCCTCGGCGAAGGCCGGGTGAGCAAACGCCATCACAGCCGCCGCGGCGGCAAACACCATCCTGTGCATGTAATTCTCCTTGTCGGCCCGACACTCGCGCGCCTCGCAGCCGCGATCAAGGCCTTCTTCCCGGGCGGCGCCGACGCATCTTGTCGCGAGCGGCAGGGAGGAGCGGGCCCGCCTCAGAACGCGGAGATCAGCGCGCCGCCGAGGGCACAAAGGATCACCACCAGCCAGGGCGGCGTCCGCCACATGAACAGCAGCAGGAAGGCCGCGACCGCCAGCGCGAAATCCGCGGTGCTGGTGATGCCGACGGTCCATACCGGGTTGTAGAGCGCGGCCAGCAGCAGGCCGACGACGGCGGCGTTGACGCCGCGCAACGTCGCCTGCGCGATCGGGCGCGGGCGCAGCGCTTCCCAGAATGGAAGCGCGCCGATGACCAGCAGGAACGAGGGCAGGAAGATCGCGCCGAGGCAGATGAGCCCTCCGAGCCAGCCGTTCGGCGGCGGCCCCATCACCGTGCCGAGATAGGCGGCGAAGGTGAACAGCGGTCCCGGCACCGCCTGCGCCGCGCCGTAGCCGGCGAGAAACGCATCGTTGGTCACCCAGCCCGGCGGCACCACCGCCGCCTGCAGCAGCGGCAGCACGACGTGGCCGCCGCCGAAGACGAGCGAGCCCGCGCGATAGAACGCGTCGAACTCCGCAAGCGCGTGCGAGGGAATCGCCGCGGCGACGAGCGG
>JBAUOM010000317.1:0-1774 GCA_049579765.1 Xanthobacteraceae bacterium | reverse complement strand
GCTTGAGCCCCGGTGCCGGCTCGGGATAATCGCCCGGCGATTTCCCCGCCGCCGGGATCTCGATCCAGCGATGGACGCCCTTCTCGCATTCCTGCACAACGGGGAAATAGAGCATCGTTCCCGCATCGAGATCGCCGGCGATGAAGCCGGTCACGACGAACTCGTCGTAATAGGCGTCGGGCAGGCTACCGCCGGAGAAGCTGACCTCGGTGACGCCTTCGGACAGCTTCGCGCCGTGAAAATAATTGTAGGTCTTGGGATACTTGCCGGTGACCGTGGCGATCGTCCAGCCCGGCTTCGGCATCGGCTTGACCGCGATCATTCCTTCGGGAATGCGCACGCGCAGCGCGGTGGTGGCAGTGCCGTCGCAACCATGCGGAACGCGCAGGACGGCCTTGTAGGGTGCGCCGACCGGCGCCTCCCGCTTTTCCAGCGTGACATGCGCGGATGCCGCGCAAACGCAGACGACGACGCCGGCGGCGCCGAGAACAATCTCGCGAACCATCTTTGGATCTCCGACTTCGAGGCATGAACGGCGGGCGAGACGCTCGCCCGCGCCTGGCGCATGTTCCGGCGAAGCCGACACCCGGCTCGCCGTCGAGAACATGCGCCACTGGACGATTTCCGGAGCGTGTGCCGATTCCGAAGGAACGGGACGCGCTCCAGGGCGCGTTCATGCGAGACGCGGAGGGGCCTGCGATGCTCCCGCTCGGATCGCCCCGGGCGAGATTACGAAAATAAAGCGCGAGAACAGGACCGGTCGCGGATCGTGACGGACTTGCGCCCGACACGGCGCTGCCGGGGGGACGATCGCGGACAATGCCGACGCGCAGCAGGCGCAGCAGAGATGCCGGAGTTCGGCATCTTTCGGCGCCGTGCCGTCGGCCCCGCCGCCGCCACCCGATCCGTGACAAATGGCGCCGATCGCACCGGGCAATGCCGTGATCGCCGCGGCTTGCGCGGCCGCGACGCCGGCGAGAAAGGCCTGCAGCACGACGAGCCACGTCGCGATCAGGACGACGGCACGTCGGCACATCTGCGCGGCAAATCCGGTTGGCACCACGACCTCTCGCATGGCACCCTACCACATCTTATGTTCGGGGAGCATCCGCGCCGCCGGCCCGAGAGCGAACCGCATGGCCAACCGCGAAACCGCCTTCATCGAGATCACGCCGGAAGTGCTGCTCAAGGCCTATGCCTGCGGCATCTTCCCCATGGCGGAAAGCGCGGAGGACCCGGCGCTGTATTGGGTCGAGCCCGAGAAGCGCGGCATCATTCCGCTCGACCGCTTCCACGTGTCGGCGCGGCTTGCACGCACGGTGCGCTCGGACTGCTTCACGGTCACGGTCGACCGTGACTTCGACGGCGTGCTCGCGGGGTGCGCGGAGGCGCAGCCCAGCCGGCCGCGCACCTGGATCAACGCCCGCATCCGCGCGCTCTACCGCAAGCTCTACGAGCGCCGCCATTGCCACAGCATCGAGGTCTATGAGGGCGACACCCTCGCCGGCGGCCTCTACGGCGTCACCCTCGGCCGTGCCTTCTTCGGCGAGAGCATGTTCCACCGCGCGCGCGATGCCTCCAAGGTCGCGCTCGTCCATCTCGTGGCGCGGTTGCGGACCGGCGGTTTCAAGCTGCTCGACACCCAGTTCGTGACTGATCACCTGCGAACCTTCGGCGCGATCGAGGTGCCGCGCCGGCAATATCACAAGCTGCTGGAGGCATCGCTTCCGGGCGAAGGCGATTTCGCAGCGTTGGGCACCAAGCGCCCGATCAC
>JBAUOM010000316.1:0-12265 GCA_049579765.1 Xanthobacteraceae bacterium | reverse complement strand
ACGACCGCGTGGCGCCACGCCGCGCCGAAGCGACGCTCGCGCCGCTAGTCCAGAGCATGATCGCGAAAACTGGAGACCGGTTTTCGGAAGTGATCATGCTCCAGCAATAAGCTGCGGGATGATGTTCGAAGATAAAGCCGTCCGGCTCTGGCTCCGGACAAATTTCGCTGCGCTCAACCCACCTTGTGCGTGGCGTGCTTGTGCCGAAACACGCGGCCATCCCCTCCCGACGCCCCGCGCGTGACCGGGCCCGCCCCGCAAGATGGGTTGAGCGCAGCGAAACGAACTAGATCGTGCGAATCGATGGGCAACGCCCCGGGAACGGCACCGCCTTTTCCGCTGTGGCGCCTTCGCAGCGGCCCGCGCGCGCCGCCCATCGATCACAATATTCGGGAGTGGCAGTTCCGATCCCCCAGCCCGAATACCCGAACGTTAAAATATTGTAGCAGTGATTGGTTCCGCCGCGCGCACGAATTTCTCGTCGCGTGCTCCACATCGTCGGCCGCTGTGGCCGGACCGCCACATGCCGCAACTCCCCGAGCCTTCTCCGCGCCGATCCCGTTAACCTTAGCGCTACCCGAGTAGCGCGTTGCCCGGCGCTATAAAAGCTGCCGGCCGTGCGTCTGTAACCAAAAAATCACACTGAAATGAATTATCGCGGCCGTCCCCCATTCGGCCGTCATCGGGCCATGGTTTCCCGGCCTCCATGGTCGGCTCGGAGTTCGGTTCGGGGGGTGCATCGTGTTGTCATTCAGTGGTGAGCGATTCTCGCGCGCGGGCGTTGGCGAGGATCACGTTCGTTCCCGCGGGCCTCGAGCCCGCTCCGTCGCGGGCAGGGGCGCGCTCCAGTTCGTCGCCCTCGCCGCGTTGGCGGCAACGCTGGCGGCCTGTGCGCAGCCCAATGTTGTCGCCGAAAGATCGGGTTCGCTTGCCGGCAGCCGACACGCGTCGACGCGGTCGGACGGTGCGGCGACATCCGCTCGCAAGGCCTCCACCAGGCAGGCGGCGGTCGCCGCAAAGGGCGCTGCGCCGGCCGCGGCCGGTACGCAAGACGCGTCCTACGGGCTGGCCAGCTACTATTCGTACGACCCGCACACTGCGAGCGGCGAGAAGTTCAATTCGCGAGAGCTCACCGCCGCTCACCGGACGCTGCCGTTCGGCACGCGCGTACGCGTCACCAACGTGTCCACAGGCCAGGCCGTGACTGTTCGCGTCAACGACCGCGGCCCCTTCGTTCCCGGCCGTGTGGTCGATGTCTCGCGCGGCGCCGCCGAGTCGCTGGGATTGGTCGGACGGGGTGTGGCGAAGGTCAAAGTCGAAGTCGTGGACTAGCAGGCGGCGACGTTCCAACCGCGTGGTGAAAATTTTCCCGGGCAGAGTTTGGACGGATTGCGCGCGCCGCCATCGCCGTGCTTGTCACGGCCACGACGACCAAAGAGGCCGTATCAGCCGGCTACGACTCGCCGGTCATCCGCTACCGCTTCCCGGCTGGAACAGCTTCACCGGGCGGATCTCGTACGCCCCCGCCGAGCTGCTCGCGCGTGCCAGGTCCTGCGCGGTCTCGATCGCCGCGTCGAGCGTCGCGCAGTCGACGATGTAGAAGCCGAGGAGCTGTTCCTTGGTCTCGGCAAACGGGCCGTCGATCACCAACGGCTCGTCACCCTTCCTGATCGTGGTCGCCGCGCTAGTCGGCATCAGGCGGGCGACCGGACCGAGCCGGCCCTCTCGCTTGAGCTTGTTCTGCACCACCGCGAGCTTGGCCATGACCGCGTCGTCCTCCTGCTTGCTCCAGGACCCGACGACGTCTTCGGAATCGTAGCACAGGATCGCGTAGAGCATGAGGTGCCCCTTCTTCCCCAGGCGAGCCTGCGCCGCCGGCGGACAGGTCCGGCAAAGAATTGCGGCGTTTGCGCGGCGAAGCAGCGCGTGGATTTCAAGGGCCGCGGCACGCTCGCGGCGACGCTGCGCGGGATCGATCGCCTGCGGGCGGCCGGCATCGAGCCCGGCCTGATCTCGGTCTGCGATCCCACCACCGATCCGCAGCACGTGCTGGCTTACATCGTCGACGACCTCGGGATTACCCACTTCGACATTCTTCCGCCCGACGCGACGCACAGCGACGATCCTCCGCCGATCGGCGACTATTTCATCAAGCTGTTCGATGTCTGGTTCGACCTCTACGCCGCCCGCGGCGTCCGCATCAGCACCCTGGATGCAATGATACGGGGGTTGACCGGCCATCTGTCGATTTCGGACACGGTCGGTCTCGGGCCGATCGATACCGTGACCCTGATGACGAATGGCTCGCTGGAGGCGCTCGACGTGCTGCGGATCGCGGGCGCCGGCTCGACGGCGTCGAACGCTAACGTTGCCGAAAATGCGCTGCAAGACGTTCAGAACGATCCGGTCTGGCGGGAAGCGCTCCACGCCAGCATGAATCCCGCCGAGGTGTGCCGGCAATGCGAGTTCCTGGACGCGTGCGGGGGCGGTCACCTCGCGCAGCGCTGGTCGCCGCAGCGGCGGTTCGACAATCCCAGCGTCTACTGCGAAAGCTGGAAGCGAATCTTCGGGCATATCTGGAGCCGGATCGCTCCGACGCTCGTCCTCGACTACGAGGCGGCGACGCCGCCAGCGTCGCGAGGCTTCGCACGGCCGGCATCGTGACGGGTTGTTGAGCGTCGCCCACCGGTCCCGCTTGGCGAGCGTAGAATTCCTCGAAGAGGCGCCGCGGACGCCGGCGCACGCCATGCCCTCGCGAGCCAGCGCGGCCATGCCCTTGTACCTCAGCTCTTGCCAGCGTTGCTCGGCGGCGACCGCTCGCACTTCGCCCGTTTCCTCGGCGAGCCGCCGCCGAGCTATTTGGCGCGCTGCTGACAGCGCCGTCGATCGGCGGACAGCGGGACTGTCGGCTTCGCGCGATCGGCGGAGCCGTCACGCGGCGCGGGCTTCGGCTCCTGCTCGACCCCGGCTTGGCTTGATCACCAGTCCGTGCGGCTTACGGTACTCGCTGCGATGGCCGTGTCGATCCTCTTTTGCGAAGCGCTTTTCCTTCGCCTTGGAGGCGAAAATTTCGCTCACCTTGCCCCGCTTCTTGATGATCACGTAGCCGCCCTTGGTCATGCTGAAGGGCTTCTTGAGCCGTCCGAGATGATCGAATTTCGTGCCGGGTGGATGCTTGAACGGCTCGAACCACGACGGATGCAGGAAATTCGACATCTCGATCCCGTCGACCAGGAAGGTGTCCGCTTCGACCGCGTCGCACATTTCATAGGCGTATTCCGTGCCGTCCGGCGCCTCAGCCCACAAGTTTGCGATCGGGTCGATCACCATCTCGAACAACTCGTGGCATGCGGTGACGCTCACGAGCTGATGGTCCGCGAGCGTGGTCTTGACGAACACCTTCGAGACCGGCTGTCCGTCCTTGGTCAGGTCGTGATAGCCGAGCGCGCCGGCGGTGTCGGCGTCATCGAAATACACGAACTGCCAATCCGAGGGCTTTGGGACCTTGGTGTTGTAAAGCTTCACCGGGTAGCCCCAGACCGGGAGGAAGTACAGATCGTAGCATTTCTGCAGCGCGGCGGTGAGCCGGTCGAACGGCACGCCGAGATCGACCGTCGCCTTGTTGATGCAGGCGATAGTGACCGGGCCTCCTTGCCCGGCTTGGGCCGCGTGAATGACGTTCATGGATACCTCCGGTTCGGTTGAATGACGTCGTGCTTCGTGCTCCCTCCGGTAACCAAGCCCAATCTATTCCGCCGCGATGCTCGCCCAGCAGGTGATTGCGCTGCAGACCGAGCTCCACCGGCCGAAGCCCTTGTAGATCTGCGCCGCGACCATCGCTTGTTGCTTGAGCGTCAGGCCGTCGGCCTTGATCTGCGGGTCGGAGACGTTGCGGATGGCGAGCCAGCGCGGCGCGCTCTGCCCCATATCCGAGGCCACCAATCCGAGGACCGCGTCTCCCATTTCGCAAACGTCGCCGAGCCCTTGCAGCTTGTAGTGGTCGTTCGACGTGTCGAAACCGAAAAAATCGGTCGTCACGACGGACGAGCCCAGCCCGTTCACCGGCACGCGGATGATCTTCGGGGAGCGTTGATTGTCTTTCGGGAGCTGCGCCGCGTTCGCCTTGAACAGCGATCGTGCGGTGGCGAAATGCGTCGCTTTCGGCGCCGAGCTTGCGAAATGCGCCTGGGCGAACGGTTTCTTCTTGAATTTCGCCGTGCAATCGAAGCGGACGACGGGGCTCACGATCACGTCACCGACCTCGAATTGTTTGCCGATGCCGCCCGCGGTCCCGCTCGTGATCACCAGCTCGGGCTGCACCTCGAGGACGATCTGACGCCACACGTCGATGTTCGGCAGTTGCGGACCGTCCTGCGACATGTGCGAGTCCGACTTGAAGATCACCACCGACTTGCCGCCGATCGTCGTGGTCCAGTATGCGCCCAGACGCTTGGCTTGGAGCGCCGGGCAGCCCTTGCGCATCTTCTTGGCGATCGTCGCGAAGTTGTGCGTGTAGGAGAGGTAGTCGTTGCGGGAATCCTTGCCTGGGGTGAGCACGCGGCTCAGCGCGTGCCCTTCATCGACGGTCCAGGTCACCACCAGAACGTCCGCACGGGGCAGCGGATCGTCGCTGCTGCGGCCGGGTGCGCGCCCGGTCTTGGGCGCCAGTCCCCTGGGCCAATCGACGTCGGTGTAGCGCGACAGGCCGGTCGCTGTGCTGAAGGCCATGAACTCCAGGCCGGCGGGGGACTCGGAGTCGAAATCGATGATTTCGCGCTGGAAATCCTCCAGCGTCGCCGCTTTGGCGGCGCGCGCGGAGGCAAAGGTCGCGTCGGGCGGCGGGGTCGCGATCGGATCGAAGCCGAGGTTTCTCTCAACCCACTTGCGGTCGGCTCTCATGCCGCGCTCCGTTCGGCCAAGGAGGTTGGGCGCGCATCGACATCGTACTCCGCACGAAGGCGAACTCAACTAAAGATTGTATAAATAAATATCTAAACCGAACGTCAGAGACCCGCCGGGGGCGCCGAGGCCATCGGGCGGCCCGCGGAGGGACCTCGAGTTCGCCGGTGGCGGGGGCCGACGCCATATCGCGCGCGGCTGCGTTGGCATAAGCTCGCCGCGCAAGCGCGGCCGTCGCCAACGAAATCATCGACGCCAAGGAGGGGAACGTGATCAAGGTGAGCGTGCTCTATCCCAACACCGCAGGCTGCAAGTTCGACATGGGCTATTATCTCGGCAAGCACATGCCCATGGTGCAGCAGAAGCTCGGCGCCGCCTGCAAGCGCATGGCGGTCGAGGAGGGCATCGGCGGCGGCGCGCCCGGTGCGCCGGCGACCTATGTCGCCATGGGCCATCTCTATTTCGACTCGACCGAGGCCTTCCAGGCCGCCTTTGCGCCGCACGCGCAGGCGATCCTTGCCGACATTCCCAACTACACCAACACCCAGCCCACGATTCAGATCAGCGAAGTCAAGCTGTAGCGGTGCCGCGCGGGCGCCCGCGCGCAGGAGGCCTCGATGCGGGTGTGGATCGGGTTCAAGCAGAACGAGGCCTATGTCCACGAGTGGACAGGGGAGATCGCCGAGGAGGGCGACATCGGACAGGCGATCGGCAACGCCATCGCCGCCTACGTCAAGAGCAGCGGCAAGGCGATCTGGGGGACCACGATCATGGTCGACAAGGCGCGAGCGGAGAAATAGCCGCAGCTCGGCTGCGGTCACGTCATCTGCACGGCTTCGACGGAGGAAACCCCCATGTATTCCGAATCCGCGGCCCGCGCGGCCCTGCTCGCGTTCGGCCTGGCCTTATGCGCGGGCGGCGGCCCGGCTGCCGCCGAGGACTGGCCGACCCGCCCGGTGACCATGTTGGTCCCGTTCGCCGCCGGCGGCGGCACCGACGTGATGGGGAGGATCATCGGCCGCCGGCTCTCCGAGGTGCTGGGCCAGCAGGTGATCATCGAGAATGTCGGCGGCGCCGGCGGGATGGTGGGCTCGGCGCGCGTCGCCAAGGCGGCGCCGGACGGTTACCAGTTCGTGCTCGGCAGCCGGGCCGACGCCATCAACCAGTCGCTCTACAAGAAGCCGCTCTACAATCTCGTCACCGATCTCGTGCCGGCGTGCTGATCGCCGACCAGGCGACGGTGCTGGTCGCGCGCAAGGACCTGCCCGTCGACGATCTGCAGCAGTTCATCACCTATGCGCGGAAGAACCAGGGCGCGATGCAATACGGCTCCGCCGGCGCCGGCTCCACCGGTCACGTCGACTGCGCCCGGCTCAACGCCACGATCGGGGTCGATATCGCGCACGTGCCCTATCGCGGCGGCGGCCCGGCGATGCAGGACCTGATCGCCGGCCGTTTCGATTATTTCTGCACGCTGAGCGGCACCGTCTCCCAGCAGATCGAGGGCAAGCTGGTCAAGCCGGTCGCCATCCTCTCGTCCGGGCGCTCACCGGTTCTGCCGGAGCTGGCGACCGCGCAGGAGCAGGGCCTCAAGGACTTCGAAGCTTCGACCTGGTTCGGCTTCTTTCTTCCCAGCCGCACGCCGGAGCCGATCGTCCGCAAGCTCAACGACGCCGCCGTGGTGACCATGGAGACGCCGTCGGTGCAGCAGCGGCTCAAGGAGGTCGGCGCGATCATCGTTCCCTCCGGGCGCCGCTCGCCCGAATATCTCCGGCAATTCGTCGCCAGCGAGATCGCGAAGAACGCCGGCCCGATCAAGGCCGCGGGCATTTCGATGGATTGAGTGCGGGCGGAGCGCGACCGCCAGGCGGATTGCGGCGTCGCTTCAGGCCGTTACGTCACCGCTTCACGAAAGCAATGCTGCCGACTTTCGTGATGATTGATGGCTTCCCGCCGAACTGCTCCCCGCCACGCCTTGCTCTGCGAAATGAAAGACGCGGATGGCCGGCACGACGCCGGCCATGGCGGGTCGGTGTTTCTGAGGCTTGGTATAGCCGCGGCTATCGCCATCCGGATTCGCGGTCGCAGGCGCGGCGCGCCGCCGGGTTGGCCTTTTCCCATTCGGTGATGGAGCGGGTCTCGTTGGCGTCCATCTTGTCGTTCATGCAGATGCAGTATTTGCGCACGATCGCGTCGCTGGCACCGCCCTTGTTGTCGGCGATGCATTGATTGATCCATTTCACGTCGTCCGCGTTCAATTGTTGCGCAAGCACGGCGTCGCCGGACAGGATGGATCCGACGACACCAAGCACGATGGCTGCAAGCTTCACGGCGCTTCTCCGCTCCAGTTCGATCCACCCGGCGGCACGATAGCCGCGCCGCCGGCGGACGCAATAGCGGGCCGCTATCGTCGTGTGCAGCCGGCGCGCAAACCCTGAAAAGTGTGTCCTGGATCACAGAGCGGCGCAGAGCCGGCTCATATCCTTGCACCAGTCCATCGCGGAAGGATGCGCATCATGACCGGCACCACGGACTGGATTCTGATCTACTCGATACTGGTGATCATCGGCGGCGCCGTCGCCACGCAGTTGCTGTAGTGTTTGGCGTAGGGTTGAGCCTCAAGGGCGTTCATTGGCGTCTTCGGCGCGCCCTGGCGAAACCCATCGCGATCCCCCGACAGCGTCGATCGCGGCAAGGACCTACAGGACCGACCCCGAAGTTCGCGCACACCGTGCGGCACAAATGCGATTGCGAACTTCGGGCTCAAAAGGGGCGCTGGGATCGTAGAGTTGCCCGCCTGCACGTCGCACTTAGACGACGAGGCTCGCTTTCGCGGCACGCGCGGGCGTTCGCGCGAGGACGGCGCGCATTCATGCCCGGCCGATGGGTTTCGCCGCGCTCGACCCATCCTGCGCTCGGCTCAGCCCGTCCGGCGCTCGGCATCCTCGCGCGGCCGCGCGCCGCTCTTCCAGGACGCGAGGCTCTCCGTCATGGTCCTGATCGATGCCCTGGCGGCATCGTTCATGGACGCATATCGGCCGATCTCGCCTTGCACCCGCGTCGCCGCGTGCTGCAGCTGGTGGCGCAACGTCTGCAGCTCCGCGATGGAGTCGTCGATCGCCCGCACCGCGTCGCCGGCCACACGCTGCAGCAGCGTGCCGATATGGCCGGGTGTCAGGTCGGTCCAGTCTTCCAGCCGGCGCCGGGACACCGCGGCATCCCGACGGACGAAATCGCGGATTTCACCTTCGACTTGCGAAAAGATTTCCGCCGCCCTGTCGTCCTGGGCGGGCTCACGCGTTGTCAACCAACTCATGTTTGAAGCCCCCGATCGAGCGCCGTTTTTGGCGCAAGCTTTGCGCCCTGATTGCCCGACAGAAATGTGACGAATTCGCGGCCGTCCGCGCCGGCGTGCGACTATCTTAGCAGCGTTCGCGGCCCCACACGGCTGGGCCGGAGGCCCGAACCGGCTCGGCATCGACCACCACGGTGGAAGGCTTGGCGCAACCGCACATCGCTTTGTATGATGCCGCCGGCACGCCCGGCCACGCCCCGCCAATCTCATGGAAACAAACGATGCGAGGGATGACGAGACTCCTGTTCTGCGCCCTCGGGTCGGCGCTGTTGCTGGCCGCGACCGCGAGCCTTGCTCAGCAGCCCGCCCCGGTGCGCGTGCGCGGCACGATCGAGGCCGTCGACGGGGCGATGCTGACGGTGCGCTCGCGCGACCGCCAGATGGTCTACAGGATCAAGGTGGCGGACAATGCCGTGGTGCGCGGCATCGTGCGGGCCGCGCTCGCCGAGATCAAGGACAATGCGTTCATCGGCGTCAGCGGCCTGCCGCAGCCCGACGGCAGCCAGAAGGCGCTGGAAATTCACATCTTCCCGGAGGCGATGCGCGGCACCGGCGAGGGCCACGTGCCGTGGGACCTCATTCCGAACAGCACCATGACCAACGCCACCGTGGCGCAGATGGTCAAAGCGGTCGAGGGCGACGTGATCACGCTCAAGTACAAGGGTGGCGAGAAGAAGATCGTGGTGGTGCCGCAGACGAGGATCGTGACCTTCGTTCCCGGCGACAAGGGCGAGCTCGTGCCCGGCGCCAAGATCTTCATCGCGGGTGCCCGCAGGCAGGCGGACGGGACGCTCGAGGCGCAATCCATCGCGGTCGGCCGCGACGGCCTTGCTCCGCCGATGTGACGCCGCAGGCTTGCGAGCCGCAGGATGGGTTGAGCGCAGCGAAACCCGTCGGCGGATGCCGGATCGATCGGAGCGGGCAAGCGACCGATGACGTGTCCGGCCGATATCCGAGCGCCACAGCGACGGACACGCCGGTGATCGCGGTCTACCATCGCGAAAATTCGCGCTCGCAGCGCATTCTCTGGCTGCCCGAGGAGCGACCCAGGGCGCCGCGCCCGCTTGTTGTGGAGATCGTTGGCGGACGACGCTGCGCTATTCCGCCTGCGCGCTATTTTTGCGATAAGCATCGGGTCAATGGGAGGAGCTGGGCATGTCGAACGAATCGATTCTCGTCATCCTTTTGGTGGGACTGATCGCGGGATGGCTTGCCGGACATCTCGTCAGGGGCACGGGCTACGGCCTGATCGCGGACATCTGCATCGGCATCATCGGCGCGCTGATCGGCAGCTGGTTGCTGCCGCAGATCGGCATCCATCTCGGCGCCGGCATCATCTCGTCGATCATCGTGGCCACGGTCGGGGCGGTCATCCTCCTGGTCATTCTGCGGCTCGTCAACCGCGGCGGCCGATGGTGACGGCTCGGCGCGCCCGCAGCCTCGTGTCCCGGACGAGCGGCCGGGGCGCGCCTATCTGACCTCGACCAGCTCGATCGCTTCGCGGCTCGGCCCTTCGATCATGATGGCGCGGGTATCGCCGAGCGGGTAGGGCTCGTGCAGGAAGGCCACGCCTTCGGCGCGCAGCTTGGTGGTCCAGGCCTCGAGGTCGGCAACGCCGAGCGCGACGTGGTCGTACAATTGCCCGCGCGTGCCCACCAGCGGCTCGTCTCCCTGGCGCATGTACCAGGTGAGCATGACGTCGCCGAAGGTGACGGCAGCGGTCGGCACGCGAAACGTGCCCTCGCGCGTCAGCGAGGGCCAGCTGCGGTCGGGTCCGCGCGCGACCTCGCAGTTCTCCTCGCTGCGCGCGGGCGAGGCGCCGCGGCCCTCAACCGGCGCCGCGTTAAGGTGCTTCTGATACCAGAGCTGCGCGCAGAACGGCTGCTCCTGCCACATGTGCACGTGGTTCATGCGCTCGACCGGCTGGTTTCCCAGGTATTCGACGATCGCGCCGTCGGGACCCTGCATGTAGGCGAAGCCGCCGCCGCCGGCCGGCTTGACGCCGCTCGCCCTGGCGTCGGCGATCTGCGCCCTGGTGAGCCCGAGCACGCCGCCCGTGCCCGGCCAAGTGTCGCTGCTGATGAGGACGGAGCCGCCTTCGTCGGTGGTGTAGAGCTGAAGCAGCTTAACCTCCGGCCGCGCCTTGTAGGTGGCGAGCGCTTTGCGCACGTCGGTCACATGCCAGCCGAAATGCCAGATCGCCGATTGCGGCGCGACCGGCGGCGGCTTGTCGACCTTGCTGAACAGCACCAGGACGTCGGTCGGCGATTTGAGCGCGGGAATGCCGCCCCAGCTCGACTTCGAGGTGCTCGCGAACTGCCTGGTATAGAAGTCGATCGCGGCGGCGGGATCGAGCGAATTCAGATGCAGGTGATGGAAGCCCGGAGCCGGCAGCATGGTGGTCCGTCCTGTGGCAGGATGCTGGTTCGACAGCGCGGACAGTGCGGCAACAAGCGCCGCGGCCAGCACCGCTTTCGTTGTTGTGGCCTCACTTCGAATATTCGAGGGTTCGCGGCGGCATCATCATCTCCCCAGATGCTTGTCGAAGAAGCGGGCGATCTCGCCGAACACCTCCTTCGTCTCCAGCGCGTAGGGGTCGAAATTGTACTGCGCATGCGACATGCCCTCGAACACCTGCAGCTCGGCCTCCACCCCGGCGCGCCGTAGCTTGCGGTGGGTGAGCACGGTCAGGCTCAGAAACAGGTCGCGGGTGCCGCTGGTGAGGATGGCGGGCGGGAAGCCGGAAAAGTCGCCGTAGATGGGAGAGAGCTGCGGATCCTTGAGGTCGTGCCCGTTCGCGTAGAGCAGCGCGGCGTGGCTGAGATAACCGTCGTAGCTGACCAGCACGTTGTCGAGCCACTCGTTGGTCTTGTAAGTGTCGCCAGTCTCGGTCAGGTCCGACCACGGCGTGCCGGGCGCGATCGCCGCCGGCAGGGGCAGACCTTCGGTCCGGGCGCGCAGGATCATCGCCAGTGTCATGCCGCCGCCGGTCGAGGTGCCGAAGATCGCCATGTTGCGCGGATCCTGCATTCCGAGTGCGGCCCGCCACACCGCCATGGCGTCGTCCATGGCCGCGGGGTAGGGGTGGTCGGGCGGCATGCGGTAGTCGAACGAGATCACCTTGAAGCCGCCGTAGGCTGCCATCAGCGTGGCCTCGCCGGTACCAGCTTCGCCTGGATTGTAGACGTAGCCGCCGCCGTGCACGTGCACGAGCAGGCGGTTCTGGTTCACCGCCGGGATGACCTTGGGCGAGAGGATGAACGCTTTCACGCCGCCGATCACGGTCTCCTCCATCGTAACGCCCAGCTTCTCGCGCGCCTCCTTGCGCGCGACGGTGCCGGCGGCCGCGGCCTTGTTGATCAACTCCTTCCACTCCTCGGCGCTCTTCGGGTTCGCGTTCCAGTTCGGCACGCGATAGGGCGCGGCGATCGAGGCCTGCAGTCGTGGGCTCGCGGTGGTGGGCACGGGAATGCTGCGGCCCGGCACGGTGCGCGGCCCGGGCTTCGAATTGGCGGCGTTCTGCGCTGCCTCGAGCGTCGCAAAGTCGCTCGCGGACTTGAGTCCGACGACGGCGTCTTGCGCCCGCACCGGCAGCGCGGAGGGCGGCACGGCCAGCGTGGCGGCGAGCGCAAGCGTAACGGCGGCGAAAAGCCGGATGATCTTCATCGCGTTTCCTCCCTCGCGCCGGGATGGCCGGCACGCTTGTGCACGCGGCTCCTGCGCGGCGAAGGAGGCTACGCCCAGACGGCGCGGATCACCAGCGCGTGCGGGGAATGCGCAGGGTGCAATAGCGCCCCTATCGCAGCGTCTGTTGCATCGAGGCCGAGCGGCAGACTACGCTTCGCTTACCCGCCTGCGGCGCGCGACACGAAAGGCACGCAAGCTGATGCTGCCATCGCAACGCTTGCTGTTCGATATTCCGCGCGAGGTTTGCTATCTCAACGCCGCCTCCTGGAGCCCGTTGCCCATCGCCGCGCAGGAGGCCGGCCGCGCCGGCGTCGCGCGCAAGGG
>JBAUOM010000315.1:0-2338 GCA_049579765.1 Xanthobacteraceae bacterium | reverse complement strand
CCCCGCCGCTTCGCCCGAGGCCGCGGGCGACGACGACGCGCCGTGGCACGACCCGGCCATGCCGCTCGACGACCGCATGAAGCTCGCCGAAGGCCGACCGCTGCAGCGGCGGCTGATGGCGGCGATGGGACAACAGGACTGCGGACAATGCGGATACACCTGCCAAGACTATTCGGACGCCATCTTCTCGGAAAAAGAAAAGCGGCTGAATCTGTGCGTGCCCGGCGGCAAGGAGACCGCCCGCACGCTCCGGGCGCTGCACCAGGAGCTTGGGCAGGCGCCGGCGTCCGCCAAGGCGACGACCAGTATTCCGATCCCGCCGCCTGCCGCTGCTACGGTTGTGCCGGCCGCCGCGCCGGGATGTTCGCGCGAGTGCCCAGCCGAGGCGACGTTCCGGTCGCGCACCCGCCTCAACAAGCCGGGCTCCGGGAAGGAGACCTGGCACGTTGAGCTCGATCTCGGCACGACCGGCCTCACCTATGCCGTCGGCGACGCCTTCGGCGTGTTTCCAACCAATGATCCCGCGCTCGCCGACGCCGTGCTCGCGGCGCTCGCGGCGCCGCCGGATTTTCCGATCGCCGGCAGGACGCTGCGCGACGTGCTCGTCGACGGGGTCGCGCTCGGCGCCGCGCCCGACATGCTGTTTCAACTGTTCTCCTACATCACCGGCGGCGAGCGGCGGCAGAAGGCGAAGGCGCTCGCCGCCGGCGAGGACCCGGACGGCGATGCGCAGACGCTCGACGTGCTCGCGGCGATCGAGAAATTTCCCGGTGCCCGTCCCGATCCGGAAGCCTTCATCGAGGCGCTCGATCCGCTGCAGCCGCGGCTCTATTCCATCGCCTCCTCGCCCAAGGTCGACGGCGCGCGTATCGCTTTGTGCGTCGACGCGGTGCGCTACCCGGTCGACGGCCGCACGCGGCTCGGCGTCGCCTCCACCTTTCTCGGCGGCCGCGTGCGCCCCGGCGACAGGGTCAAGGTCTACGTCCAGAAGGCGCAGCATTTCGGCCTGCCGCCGAATCCGTCGCTCCCGATCATCATGATCGGTCCCGGCACCGGGATCGCGCCATTCCGTGCTTTCCTCCACGAGCGCATGGCGAGCAAGGCGCCGGGCCGCAACTGGCTGTTCTTCGGGCACCAGCGCAGCAACTACGACTTCTTCTACCAGGACGAGCTCGCCGGCTTGAAGGCCGCGGGCGTGCTCACGCGACTGTCGCTCGCCTGGTCGCGCGACGGCGACGAGAAGTTCTACGTCCAGGACCGCATGCGCGAGGTCGGCCGCGAGCTCTGGGCCTGGCTCGCCGACGGCGCGCACCTCTACGTCTGCGGCGACGCCAAGCGCATGGCCAAGGACGTCGAGGGCGCATTGGTGGAGATCGTCGCGATGCACGGCGCGCGCTCGACCGACCAGGCGATCACATTCGTCGCCGAGCTGAAGAAGTCCGGACGCTATCAGCAGGACGTGTACTGATGCCGGGGCGCGACCCCCGTGGGGGCGAGGCGCCGGCACCGCGCATGGCAGCGTTGGCGCGGCTGCCGATCTTCCTCGCGCTCGAGGGCAAGCGCGCCATCGTGGCCGGCGACGGGCCGGCGGCGGCCTGGAAGGCGGAGCTCTTGTCGGCCGCGGGCGCCGATGTGGACGTCTTCGCCGAATGTCCGTGCGAGGAGTTGTGCGCCCTGGCGGCGCAGCCCCCGCGCGGTGCGATCGCGTTGCGCCATCGCGCTTGGCGGGTTGCCGATTTTCCCGGCGCCGCCATCGCCGTGGGCGGCTTCGACGACGCGCCGGAGGCCGCGAGCTTCGCCGCCGCCGCGCGTGCCGCCGGCGTTCCGGTCAACGTCATCGACAAGCCGGCCTATTGCGATTTCACCTTCGGCGCGATCGTCAACCGCTCTCCGCTCGTCATCGGCATCTCGACCGATGGCGCCGCTCCGGTCTTCGCCCAGGCGATCCGAGCCCGGCTCGAAGCCATGATTCCGCGTGGCTTTGCCCGCTGGGCGGAGGCCGCCCGGCGCTGGCGGCCCACGGTGCAGCTCTCGGGGCTCTCTTTTGCCGCGCGCCTTCGGTTCTGGCAGGCGTTTGCGCGCTTGGCGCTGGCCCAGCCGGAGCGCGACCCCAAACCGTCCAATTTAGGCGCGTTGTTGGATGCGAGCGCGGGCGACGACATGGCCGGCCTCGGCACGGTCACCCTGATCGATGCCGGCGCCTGCGATCTGGAGCTGCTGACTTTGCGCGCCGTGCGCGCGTTGCAGTCGGCCGACGTCGTCATGATCGATGACCGCGTCGCGCCGGACATCATCGACTTCGCCCGCCGCGAGGCAAGGAAGATGCTCATCGATGCGG
>JBAUOM010000314.1:0-8588 GCA_049579765.1 Xanthobacteraceae bacterium | reverse complement strand
CGCCGAAGGCTGCGCGCAAGCGGCCGCGATCGCGCCCGCCGGCAAAGCTCTGGACCCCAGTATGACCGCGGGCCACGGTGCACGTGTCGCCCGCCGCGGGGGCCAGGCCCTCTCCCTCGCTGAAAGGCCCGATCGATGAGCGCGAGCGAACCGAGCGTCGTCACGACCAGGGCCGCGCAGCCCGCGGCCGGGCGGCCCGTCGTGAACCCGATCTTTCGTCGTTTGGGCGACAGCCTCCTCCCCAGTATCGTGCTGCTGCTGATCGTGCTCGCCGGCCTGCCTGTCGCGGTCTGGCTCGACATGCGCAATCTGTCCGAGCAGACCCTGCGCGCCCAGGCCGCCGAGCTGATGACCATGATCGACGGCATCCGCGGCTACTATGCCGGCAATGTCGTCGCCCGCGTGCTGGCCAATGGCGGTGCGACCCACGTCGTTCCCGACTATGTCGACGTGCCCGGCGGCATTCCCATTCCCGCCACGCTCTCGCTCGAGCTCGGGAGCGTCATCGGCAAGGGCAACGTCCGCTTCCGCTTCTTCTCGGACTATCCGTTCAAGAACCGCGCGCCCCACGCCTTCGACGATTTCGAGCGCGCGGCGCTGGCGACCCTGCGGCAGGATCCGGGCGCGCGGGTCTACGACGTCTCCGGCTCGATCTTCGACCGCGGCGTGCGGCTCGCCGCGCCCATCGTCATGGAGGCCGCCTGCGTGAGCTGCCACAACACCCACCCGCTGAGCCCCAAGCGCGACTGGAAGGTGGGCGACGTGCGCGGCATCGAGGAGTTCATCATCCGGCAGCCGATCGCGGCGCACGTCTTCGCGTTCAAGTGGCTGATCGGCTATTTCGTGCTGGTGACCGCGATCGGTCTCGCTTTCATCGGCCTGCAGCGCCACCAGTCGGTGGTGATCCAGCGCTTCAACCGCGAGCTCGGCCGCGCCAACGAGTTCCTAGCGGCGGTCGCCAAGAACCTTGCCAAATATCTCTCGCCCCAGCACTTCCGCTCGATCTTCAGCGGCGAGAAGGACGTGGTGGTCGCCACCGAGCGCCGGAAGTTGACGATCTTCTTCTCCGATGTGGTCGGCTTCACCACCGCGAGCGAGCGGCTGCAGCCGGAGGAATTGACCGCGCTACTCAACGAATACCTGACCGAGATGTCGCGCATCGCGGTCGCGCACGGCGGTACGGTCAACAAGTTCATCGGCGACGCGATCCTGGTCTTCTTCGGCGATCCGGAGACGCGCGGCGTCGTGGAGGACGCCAAGGCCTGCGTGCTGATGGCGTTCGACATGCAGGCGCGCCTGGTCGAGTTGAACGCGCAATGGCGCCGCCGCGGCATCGAGGAGCCGTTCCGCGCGCGCATCGGCATCAATACCGGCTATGTCAACGTGGGCAATTTCGGCAGCGACGACCGCATGGACTACACCATCATCGGCGCCGAGGCCAATCTGGCGGCGCGGCTGCAGTCGATCGCCGAGCCGGGCGGCATCGTGCTCAGCTACGAGACTTATTCGCTGGTGCGCCAGCTGGTGCGGGCGCGTCCGCTCGAGCCGATCACGCTCAAGGGCATCAGCCGGCCGGTGGTGCCCTACGCGGTGGACGGGCGGCTCGACGGGGAGGCCGGAGGCAACGCCGAGGTCATCAGCGAGCGCGGCGCCGGGCTCGAGCTGTTCCTCGACGTACGCGCGCTCGATGCCTCCGCGGCCGAGCGCGCCGGCCGCATCCTGGAGGACGCCGCCGCGGCGGTGCGGCAGAAGCAGCAGGGCGGTGCGTGAGATCAGTCCTCGTCGGGGACGAGGACACGCACGCAGCGATAAGCCGGCCCCTTGTTGCGTCCACCCCTGCAGTCGGCAACGTCCTTGTAGCTGCACCACGGAGTCTCTTGCGGGGCGCCCATCGCCCTGCATTCCGAGGTCGAGCGCTCCGGAAGCGCGGCATTCGCGTTGACGCCTGGAATGTAGCAGATCGCGACGAGATCCCGGTGAACGGCGTCGCAATACGGCGACGCCGAGCGCGGCTTGTCTCCGGCATGGCATCGGTTCGGGATGTCGTGCCCGCGACAATCCGTATCCGCCGGAATTCTTTCGAACCTGAACTCCTCCTTGAACCGCCGGACCGCCGGCAGCGTAAAGGCATGGCTATCGTCGAGATTGAACTCGACCGTGACGTTCACCGGCTTCTTCAGGTTCTTGCGCTCGCAGGTCAGCGTGGCGCCGATCGGTATTCCCCGCGCGAGCTGCCCCATCGGTTGTGCCGCCGCTCTCCTGCGGCACTCGACGTTGTCGGGCGGATCGAATGTCAGCCACGCGCGCGGCCGTTCCGCCCTGCTCCTGCCCGATCGATTGTGCACGAGCTGGATGGCGAAGGAGTTGACGTCATCGCCGCGCAGCACGATGGCGTGCGAGCCGGGGCTCTTGCTGCATTCCTTCCATGCCGCAACGACCGCCTCCGCGGCAATCCGCAATGTCTCCCTCGCGTCGTCGGACACGACCAGCGCCTTGTCCGTCGTCGCGCAATTGCTCGACTTGTCGTCGAACCGGCCTTCGTTCTTCCCGGGAGCCGCGCCGTCGGCGCGGGAGGCCCTGCTGTCGCACGCCCAGAGCTTGAAATCCTCGCGTTGAAAGATGTCCCCGGGCTTGTCCCAGCTTTGCCAGAGCCCGTCCTTCAGGATGGGGCTGCAATTGTCGGCTGCGGCCGGAGCGGCGCAGAGCACGATCGCAAACGTCAGAAGCCTCGGAGCCCACTTTCGCATGTCGGTCTTTCCCCGCCTGGCTGCCCACGGCCGCTCGCAACGGGCTGTGGGCCGAAACTCGGATCGCACCCCGAGGTTCCCGCCGCGCCGCGCGTTTCGCCGTTGCCGCGCACAATGGATTGCGAGCCGCGTCACCTCCGACAGCACGACACGAGCCACGGCCCGCGGCGAGAGGCCCTCACCACGCCACGATTTCTGTGCGCGCTCCCTTCCACCCGTCGGGTCTACCGATTGCCGCTCACTCCGGCAGGCCGGCCTTGCGCAGGGCGTCGGCATACTTGGCGAAATCTTCCGGCCGGCGAAACCACCCGATGCGCTCCTTGAGATTGGAAACGCGCATGCCGGGGTCGAGCTCCAATGCGCGCGCGACGGCCTCCTGCGCCTCCTCCCGGCGGCCGGCGAGGGCGTTGCTGGCCGCGGCGATCCGCAACGTGGCCAGAATATTTGGCCGTTCCCAGAACGCCCTTTTCGCCCAGGAGACCGCCTCTTCATAACGGCCGGCGAAGAAGTGGGCGAATGCGGTAACGCCCTGCATCGTGAACATGAAAGGATCGAACGGGCTCAGGCGCATCGCGCGCTTGAGATGCTCGATGGCGACGTCGGGCTCTCCGCCGCGAAAGGCCCGCACCGTTCCGCTGGCGTACCACCCGACTGCCAGATTCGGATTGAGCACGAGCGCCCGGTCGATGAGCTCGACGGCCCCCTCGAGATCGCCCACGACGTAACCCAGCGCGAGGCCGGCGAAAGCAAGCGCGACCGCGTCATCCTTGCCCAACGCCGCTGCCCGCCAGGCCAGCCGCGCGGCATCGGCGATCTCGCGCGCGCGATCGACCGTCCAGCCGTTGATCTTGCGAACAACGTAGCAGAATGCCGCCACGCCATGGGGCGAAGCAAAATCCGGGTCGAGCTCGGTCGCCTTGGCGAGCAGCTCCAGCGCTTGGCTGGTGGCCTCGCGGGTCATCCGATGCGTGCAGGCCATCCCGCGCAGGAAGTAGTCGTAGGCGTCGAGACTCTCGGTGGGCTTGCGCTTGGCGCGCTCGATCTCGGCCTGCTCCAGCTTGGGCGCGATCGCCCCGACGACGCTCGCGGCTATCTGATCCTGCAGATCGAAGATGTCCTCGACATCGCCGTCGAAATGATCCGCCCACAGATGCGCGCCGGTCGCAGCATCGATCAGTTGCGCCGTGATCCGCACGCGGTGCGCGGCCTTGCGCACGCCGCCTTCGACCACGTAGCGCACGCCCAGCTCGCGACCCACCTGCTTCACGTCGACCGTCCGTCCCTTGTAGACGAAGCTCGAATCGCGCGCGATCACGAACAGCCAGCGCATGTGGCAGAGCGCCGTGATGATCTCCTCCGCCATGCCATCCGCGAAGTATTCCTGCTTGGGGTCGTCGCTCATGTTCTGGAAGGGCAGAACGGCGATCGAGGGCTTATCCGGCAGCGCCGGCTCGTTCGAGCTTCCGATGAGACCGATGAGGCGATAGCCGCGACCAGGCACGGTAACCAGGTAGCTTTGCCCGCTCTTGTCCTCGTCGAGCGCCTTCCTCAGCGCCGAAACTTGGACCTGGAGGTTGTTTTCCTCGACGACCAGTCCCGGCCAGACCCGCGCCAGCAGCTCGTCCTTGGTGACCACATCGCCTTTGGCGGCGGCCAGCACCGACAGCACGTCGAGCGCACGGCTGCCCAGCCGCACCGGAACCCCGTCACGCGAGAGCTCCCGTCGGCCGAGGTCGAACCGAAATCGGCCGAATCTGACCTCTTCGCCGCTCATCCAGCGCAACCCGTCGCGACCGCGGTTTCAGGATCTTTCAGCTCCTGAAACAAAGACCTTAAGGGGGTATCTCCCTATGGTCCAGCGTCGTTCGCCGGCAAGAAGGCTGGCCCGCGACGTTCGTGACGAAGCGTGAGTGGTACGAAGCGTGAGTGGTTCCTCGTCGAGAGATGGAGGAGAACGAACGTGGCAGTCATCGCCCAATACGGCGGCCCCGCCGCTCGGAGCCCGCCACCGAGTTTTATTGCCACGACGTCGCGTGGTGGCCTCCGTGCGACGTTGACCCGCTGTTGCCTCACGGCGGCGCTCGTTGTTGGGCTTCCCGCCCTTTTCGTCAATCCCGCGGGAAGAGACGGCGATCACCTTGCGCAGCTAGAGCGTCTCGTCCCCAGGATCGAGCGTGCGCAAACGCTTTCGCCTGAGGCGACGCAAAGCATCAGCCGATTGATCGAACGACAAAGCGTCGGTGGCGGCGCCGCCGATCCATCGCGCCAGATGCGGCGAAAGGCGGCGATCGAACGAATCATCCGCGCGATGCAAGCGAAGCAGAACAACGCGACAAGCGGCACCGTCGGCGGCGCCATGAGCGACTGAGCAAGGCGCGGTCATCGTGCCCGGACAGGGTCGAGCAACTCCTTTTCTCTGGACTGTTCTCGTTCGCTCATCCCTGGCGCAATCGCAGTAGCCCCCCGAGTCAAGGCAGGAGAGAGCACCATGGGCTCCACGTTCACCGCGACTGCGTCGACCGAGCTGTTCGCCAATGCGAGCCACACGGTTGCGATCAGCTACGATATCTCTAATTTTCCAATCCCTTTTCAGCCGGTTTTTACTTTCGGATTCGATGGAGACGACCTCCCGCATGTCGGTGACCCGATCGACGCCATGGAGGACTTCGCCTTCGCGCATGGTATCGGGCTCTATTTTTTGACGGTCTTCCCCGGCAACGCGGTCGACTACAGCGCATCCACCGCGCCGGTCTTCATCGATCTGCAGCAAGCGACGCAGCATGGCGGATTCGCCGAGGGCGACAGGTTCTTCGATGGGACGATGACCGGAATCGACGGCTCGAGCTTCGATGACGTGATTCGCGGCATGGACCCGGTGCCTCCTCGGGACGATATCGGGATCACGACCGTTTTCAACAATCCCGGCGACAACATCTTCAACGGCGGCGGGGGCAACGACCTGCTGGAGGGCCGCGGCGGGGCCGACACCCTCAACGGGCAGAGCGGCTTCGACCTCGCCAGCTACGAGTCCTCGCCGGCGGCGGTGACGGTGCGGCTCGCCGGCGTCAACGGCGACACGCAGACCGCGCTGGCGAGCGGCGGTGACGCGGCCGGCGACAAGCTCTCCTCTATCGAGGGCCTCGTCGGCTCGGCCTTCGGCGACCGGCTGACCGGCAACTCGCTCGACAATCTGCTGGCCGGCGGGCTCGGCTCCGACATCCTCAACGGCATGGGCGGTACCGACACGGCGGACTATTCGCGCGATCACTTCTTCGATCTCGGCGACACGCCCGACCGGGTGGAGGTGCATCTCGCCCCCGGCGCCGGCGCCGGCATCGCCGACGAGTTCAAGCTGCAGGGCGGCGCTTTCACCCGCGTTTCGACCGACGCACTGATCAGCATCGAGAACGTGATCGGCACAGCGGGTAACGACGTCATCGTCGGCAACGAACTCGACAACCGGCTCGAGGGACGCGAGGGGAGCAACGATCTCGACGGCGGGCTGGGCAACGACACGCTGATCGGCGGAAGCGGAATCGATACCGCCAACTACACCAGCCACGACGCGGTGGCGTTGCAGCACGGCGAGCAATACGTCATCGCGCTCGGGCTCATCGGCCGTCCCGGCAGCTTCACGCTGTCGCAGCCCTCCTCGCTTTCCCCGGGGGTGCTCCAGGTGGTCGAGTCCGACGTGCTGATCGGCATCGAGAACGTGACCGGGTCGAACCACGGCGAGACCATCACCGGCAACGAGTTCGCCAACGTCCTCGACGGGCGCGGCGGCAGCGACATCCTCGACGGCGGGCTCGGCAACGACACCCTCATCGGGAACACCGGGACCGACACCGCCAGCTTCGTCAGCCACGACAGCGTCGCCGTGTTCAGCGGTGAGCAGGATGTCATCTCCCTCGGCAACGGCAGCTCCGACGGAAGCTATTCCCGCTTCCAGGTCGTTGGTCCGATCCGGCTGGCCGTCGAGACCGACATCCTACGCGGCATCGAGAACGTGACCGGGTCGAATCACGACGAGACCATCAACGGCAACGATCTCGCCAATGTCCTCGACGGGCGCGGCGGCAACGACGTCCTCGACGGCGGGTTGGGCGACGACGTCATTGTCGGGAACGGCGGGACCGACACCGCGAGCTACGTCAGCCACGACCGCGTGGGAGCCGTCAGCCATACCATCACACTCGGCCTTGGTGGCGCCGACGGCAGCTACGTCCGGACCGCGAACGTCGGCCCGTTCGGGTCGACGCAGGCCGTCGAGACCGATGTGCTGCGCGGCATTGAGAACGTGACCGGCTCCAACCAGAACGAGGTCATCAACGGCAACGAGCGCGACAACGTCCTCGACGGCCGCGGCGGCAGCGACAGCCTCGACGGCGGACTCGGCAACGATGTCATCATCGGCGGCGCCGGCATCGACTTCGCGACCTGGCGCAGTCATGACAGCCTGCCCATCCTTCCCGGCGAGATCATCCTGATGTCGCTCGGGACCGGCGGCGCCGACGGCGGCTACACGCGCTTCGAGCTCGTCAACGGGGTGCTGCAGGTCGTCGAGACCGACGTCCTGCGCGGCATCGAAAACCTGGTCGGCAACAGCCATTCCGAGATCATCATCGGCAACGAGCAGGAGAACGGCCTGTTCGGGAACGGCGGCGACGATACGCTCGCCGGCCGCGGCGGCGACGACGACGTCCAGGGCGGTGCCGGCAACGACACCTATGACTTCACCGGCGGCGGCCTGTCCCTTGATCGGTTCTTCGACGAGAGCGGCACCGCCGACCGCGTGATCATCGACAGTTTCAGCCAGATTCTTCCCAGCTTCGGCGGGCTCACGACCGGGCAGGACGGCAACGATCTGTTGATCATCCTGACCACCGGCACCTTCCGCATCGTCGATCACTTCAACGGGCATCAGATCGAGACCATCGTGGCCCGCGACACCGGCCAATCGATGGTGCTCGCCAACGGTCTTGTCGGCGGCGACGGCAGCGGCATCATTGCCGGCGGCAAGGGCGCGGAGACTCTCGACGGCCGCGGCGGCGACGACTTCCTCTACGGCAACGACGGCAACGACCAGCTGCTCGGCGGCACCGGCAACGACCACCTGTTCGGGGGCGCCGGCCGCGACGCGCTCGACGGCCAGGACGGCGACGATATCCTCGACGGCGGAGCGGGCAGCGATCGGCTCATCGGCGGCGCGGGGCGGGACACCTTCGTCGTGGCGCCGCTGGCCGCCTCCGGACATGGGGAGGGGCACGATCACGACCACGACGCGCTCCACTTCGGCGCGCTGCCGGATCGAGGCGGCCCCGGCGCGGGCCGCGACGTAATCGAGGACTTCACGCGGGGCCAGGACCGCATCGACCTCACCGCGTTCCACACGAGCTTCGCCGCGCTGACGGCGGGCGACGGACACGGGCACGACGGGCACGGACACGACGAGCCCCCGGTGACGCTGCGGACCGAGGGGCACGACCTGGTGCTGGCCTTCGCCGGCGGGAGCGTGCTCATCGCCGGCGTCACGCACCTGAGCGCGCACGACTTCATCTTCTGAGGCGGCCGCGGCCGCAAAGCGGCTCTCGTTTGCAACGGACCGAGCACGCGCGGCAAACCCGGTCCGCTCCCCGAGCAGTCGGGCGAGCTCGGGGCGGTCGGCGCCGGCATCGAGATCGGCCCCAACGCCACGCGCGTCCTGTTCGGGCTCGGCCTTCAGGCGAGCGCCGCTACGAGCGGCGCACTCTTGTCGAGCCCGCGCAGGATGTCGTCGCGGCCCGCATCGGGCACCTCGAGCAGCACGCGCTGGATTCCTGCATCCTGATAAGCCGCCAGCAC
>JBAUOM010000313.1:0-8665 GCA_049579765.1 Xanthobacteraceae bacterium | reverse complement strand
CGCCTATGACGAAACGACGCTAGGGCGCGCCTCGGCCGCAGGCGGCGGCGCCGAGCACGACAAGGCGCGCACACGTGGCGTGCTGATGCACCGTCTGTTGCAGGCGCTGCCCGACATCCCGAGAGCGGCGCGCGCCGAGGCAGCCCGCCGGCACCTCGCACGAGCGGGGACCGCGTTCAGCGCGCACGAGCGCGAGGTCATGTGCGAGCAAATTCGCGCACTGCTCGAGGATCCTTCCTTCTCGCAGCTTTTTCTGGCCGGCAGTCGGGCGGAGGTCCCAATCGTGGGGCGTCTCGACGGCGGCAGGCTTGCAGTCTCCGGGCAGGTGGACCGTTTGGCGGTCACCGATGGCTCGGTGCTGATCGCCGACTACAAGACCAATCGTCCGGCGCCGCGGCGGGTCGAGGACGTGCCGAAGGCCTACGTGACCCAGCTCGCGCTGTACCGCGCCGTGCTCGGACGACTATATCCCGAGAAGATCGTTCGTGCCGCTCTGATCTGGACTGATGTGCCTGATCTCATGGAGATTTCGGCCGCGGGCCTGGACGCGGCATTCGCCGCCGTCACCTCGACGTGAAGCCGCCTTGACGCTGTCCGACCGCGTCCATAGGTTCGGCCTCCGATGCGAGGCGCTTCGCCTCCGCCAGCAGCAACGAGGTTCCCATGGCCGTCGGCAAAGTTTCGGATGCCACTTTCGAATCCGAGGTGTTGAAGGCGACCGGTCCGGTCGTAGTGGACTTCTGGGCCGAATGGTGCGGCCCGTGCCGGATGATCGCTCCGGCACTCGAGGAGATCGCGGGGACGCTCAACGGCAAGGTGAAGATCGTCAAGCTCAACGTGGACGAGAACCCGCACACCGCCGCCAAGTACGGCATCCAGTCGATCCCGACCCTGATGATCTTCAAGGGAGGCCAGCTGGCCTCGCGTCAGATCGGCGCCGCGCCGAAGCAGAAACTGGAGCAGTGGATCACCACGGCGGTGTGACGCCGCCTCGTTTCATCCATGGTGCATGGCACCGGGCGTCCGCGCGGACAGGCCGACCGGGTCTTGTAAGCTGGTACGATCCCAGCCGGGCCCTTGATCGCGGCCCCCGCGGCGGAATTTACCGAAGATGGCCGGCCGAATTGCCGGCCATTCGCGTTATGACCTCGGCGTCGGTGCCGATGCCCCGGCGCCGGATCGCCATTGTTGGCACTCATGGCACTTGCGCTGCGTCCGCCGCTCCTGCCGATGGAAGCCCGGTCGGTCGATGCCATCCCGGCCGGGAAGGAATGGCAGTACGAGCCGAAATGGGACGGCTTCCGTTGCCTCCTGTTCCGCGACGGTCGCAAGGTCGAGCTGCAGTCGAAGTCGGGCCAGCCGCTCACACGCTATTTTCCCGAACTGGTCGAGGCCGCGCTCGGCGTCGGAGCCGACGAATTCGTTCTCGACGGCGAGATCGCCATCCCCGCAGACGGAATGCTCTCCTTTGATGACCTGCTGCAACGCATCCACCCGGCGCAGAGTCGGGTGCATCGGCTCGCGGTGGAGACGCCGGCGCTCCTCATCGTCTTCGATCTCTTGCTCGGCACCGACGGCGAAGCGCTGCTTGACCGACCATTGTGCGAACGCCGGCGCGCGCTGGAAGCGTTCGCACGCGAGCACTTGCGCGGCGCGACGGGCATCCGATTGTCGCCCGCGACCACGCAGCTCGGTGCGGCCAAACGCTGGCTCGAGCGCGTCGGCGCGACCCTCGACGGCATCATCGCCAAGCGGCGCGACGTCGAATACCGGTCGGGAGACCGCAGCGGCATGCTGAAGATCAAGAACCTTCGCAGCGCCGACTGCGTGGTCGGCGGCTTCCGCTACAATGAGGGCGGGCCGGTCGTAGGCTCGCTGCTGCTCGGCCTCTACGACGCCGAGGGCCTGCTCCATCACGTCGGCTTCACCTCTACGATCAAGCGCGACGACAAGCCGGCGCTGACCAGGAAACTCGAAAGCCTGGTCGCGCCGCCCGGCTTCACCGGCAACGCGCCGGGCGGACCCAGCCGCTGGTCGACCAAACGGTCGGGCGAGTGGAAGCCGCTGCGCCCCAAACTCGTGGTCGAGGTCTGCTACGACCATTTCACGGGAGAACGCTTCCGCCACGGCACCAGGCTGTTGCGATGGCGCCCCGACAAGTCGCCGAAACAATGCACCATGGAGCAGGTAAAGCAGAACAAGGCGGACTTGATGAAGCTGTTGAAGTGACGATGTCTCCGCGCGGCTACAGCGGCGGCGTGCCGTTCGTGCCGAGCACCGCGCCTGCGAGATAGAGCGATCCGGTGATGAGGATGCGTGGCGCCGGATCGAGATCGAAGCAACGGATCGCCGCGAGCGCCGCCTCGAGGTCGGCGCTGTCCTGCGCCGGAATGCCGACCCCGCGCGCGACGGCGGCGATCCTGTCAGCGGAGTAGCTCTTTTCCTGATGGGGGATGGGCACTGCCACGACGCGACGAGCGAGCCCGGCAAAATTACGCAAGAAGCTCTCGCAGTCCTTGGTCGAAAGCATGCCGACCACGAGCACGAGCGGTCGCGACACCCGCTCCTCGAGATCGGCCAGTGCGTTGGCGATCGCCCGTCCGCCGTCCGCATTGTGACCACCGTCGAGCCAGAGCTCGCCGCCCGGCGGCGCCAGCGCCAAGAGCCGGCCTTGCGAGAGGCGCTGCATCCGCGCCGGCCACTCCGCCTTGGCGATGCCGGTCTCCAACGCGACCGGCGGCAGCTTCAGGGAATCGACCGCGCGCAATGCGGCGATGGCGACGCCGGCATTCTCGAACTGATGGCGGCCGTAGAGTTTCGGCGGCGGCAGATCGAGCAAGCCGGCGTCGTCCTGATAAACCAGCCGACCGCGCTCCTCGGTCGCCGTCCAGTCCTCGCCGGCAATCCTGATCGGCGCCTTCACGCGCCCGGCCTGGCGCTCGATCGCCAACAGCGCCTCGCGCGGCTGGGCCGCCACGATCGCCGGCACTCCGGGTTTGAGAATTCCGGCCTTCTCCGCCGCGATCTTGCCGACCGTATCGCCGAGATGCTCGGCATGGTCGAAAGACACCGGGGTGACCACCGCCGCCAGCGGGCGATCGACGACGTTGGTCGCATCGAGCCGTCCGCCCATCCCGACTTCGAGCAGGAGTATATCGGCCGCATTGCGCTCGAACAGCAAGAGGCCGGCCGCCGTCGTGATCTCGAACACCGTGATCGGCGCGCCGGCATTGATGCGCTCGCATTCGTTGAGCGCGTCGCCGAGTTCTTCGTCCGACACGAAGCGCCCCTCGCCCGCGGCGGCGAGACGAAAGCGCTCATTGAAGCGCACGAGATGCGGCGAGGTATAGGCATGCACGCGCAGCCCTGCCGCCTCCAGAATCGCGCGCATGAATGCGATGGTCGAGCCCTTCCCGTTGGTGCCCGCGACATGGATTACCGGCGGCAGTCGCTGCTCCGGATGGCCGAGGGCTGCGAGGATGCGTCGCATTCGATCGAGCGAAAGATCGATTCGCTTCGGATGCAGCGCGGTGAGCCGCGCGACGATGGCATCGATGGGGGTCATGCGTATCCGTCTGCAAATCCCTCCCCGCCGAGCCTGCGACCGGCGGAACCCAAGAACTCGATTCGATTATATCGTGAACTGGCGCCGGTCACGGCTCCCGCTTGCCCGGAAGGAGGCCGTCACGCCGGCGCGGCGACCGGCAAGTTCTCCGGCGGCGCCTGGGTCTTCGTCAACAGCCGGCATAGATTGGCGACCGTCGGCCGCAGGTGCCGGCGATGGACCACCATATCGATCATGCCGTGCTCCCTCAGATATTCGGCACGTTGAAAGCCTTCGGGCAGCTTTTCGCGGATGGTCTGCTCGATGACGCGCGGCCCGGCAAAGCCGATGAGCGCGCCGGGCTCCGCGATGTGGACGTCACCGAGCATCGCGTAGGAGGCGGTGACACCGCCGGTCGTCGGGTTGGTCAACACGACGATGTACGGCTTCCTCGCCTCGCGCAGCATTTGCACCGCGATTGTGGTGCGGGGCAGCTGCATCAGCGACAGAATCCCCTCTTGCATGCGCGCGCCGCCGGAAGCCGCGAACATGATGAAGGGTGTTCCCTTGTCCACCGCAGTCTCGAGACCCCTGATCACCGCTTCGCCGGCAGCCATGCCGAGCGAGCCCCCCATGAAGTCGAAATCCTGCACGCCGATGACGACCGGCAGTCCGTCGAGCTTGCCGAAACCGAGCTTGATCGCGTCGTTGGTGCCGGTCTTGCCGCGCGCATCCTTGAGCCGGTCGACGTAACGCCGCTCGTCGCGGAACTTGAGCGGATCGAGGGGGACTGCCGGTATCGCGACATCGAACCAAGTCTCATTGTCGAACATGGATTTGAGCCGCGCCATCGCCCCCATGCGCATGTGATAGTTCGAGCCGGGGATGACGAACTGGTTCGCTTCCACGTCCTTGTAGAACACGAGCTGCCCGGTCTCCGGGCATTTGATCCACAGATTTTCCGGCGTCTCGCGACGGGCAAAGTAGTTGCGGATTTTCGGCCGCACGACGTTGGAGATCCAGTTCATGCGCGGCAGCCCTCTCTGCTGTCGTTCCGGCGTGGGCCCGTGCTCGTCGGTTTATATGGAGGGCCAGCTCTACCCTGGCAACTCCATCGCGCCCGCAGCAAAGTTTCGAGCTCAGGCCGACCTGCGGCGCGGCGGCTTGATCGCGAAGCCGAATGCACGATCGCCGTCGAACAGCGTGGGCGTTCCGCCCGGTCGCGCGCGTTCGATGGTGAGCAGGCGGAGCTTGGTCGTGACGCCGCCGTTGGCGGAAAAGCCCCCGACCTTGCCGCCGGCCGCGAGCACGCGATGACACGGCACGACGATGGGAAACGGGTTGCGCCCCAGTGCCTGCCCCACCTCGCGCGCCAGATCGCGTGCGCCCAGGCGCGCAGCGACCTCCCCGTACGACGATGTCGTCCCGGGAGGGATGGTACGCGCGACCTCGTAGACGCGGCGGTCGAACTCGGGCACGCATTCCATGTCGAGCGCAATCGCAGAGAGATCGCGCGCCTCGCCACGCAAAAGCGCCACGATGCCGTCGATGGCGCACTGCACCTCCTGCGGCGGCGACCCGTCGCGCGCCTGCGGGCACCGCCGAGCGAGGCGCGCGCGAGTCTGGCGCTCGTGCGCCTCCGGCAATTGGACGCCGATCACGCGCCGGCCGTTCCACGCGATGCCGCAGCGCCCGATGGCGGTATCGAAAAGTGCAATGCCGTGTTCCGTCATGGTGACGCCATTATAGCACCCGTTGCGAGGTCGGGCGTGCCGGATCTTGCGTGCTATTTGCGCTTGCGCAGACCTGCAGCCTTGCCGGCGGTCAACCCTTGACGGGCCGCGCCGACGTGTCGGTGCGGGCACTGCGCACACCGCGGGCGAGCTCCGCGACCAGGTTGACGACTACGGTCACGGTTTTCGCCGTCGCCTTGCCGCCGGGCTCGAGGCTGGCCTTGAGCGCGTTGACGAGCGCCGACCCGACCACGACGCCATCGGCGCCCGACGCGATCTTTCCCGCCTGCTCGGCCGTGCGCACCCCGAAGCCGACCGTCACCGGCAGGCCAGTATGGCGCTTGATGCGGGAGACCGCGGCGATGACCTCCGCGGGATCGGGCGTCGCCGCGCCGGTGATGCCGGTAACCGACACGTAATAGACGAAGCCCGAGGTGTTCGCGAGCACGGCCGGCAGGCGCTTGTCGTCGGTGGTCGGGGTCGCCAGACGGATGAAATTGAGTCCGGCCTTGAGCGCCGGCAGGCAGAGCTCCACATCCTCCTCCGGCGGGAGGTCGACTACAATGAGACCGTCCACGCCGGCGGACTTCGCGGCGGCGAGAAAACGGTCGACGCCGTAGACATAGATCGGATTGTAGTAGCCCATCAGAACCACCGGCGTCCGATCGTCGGTGGCGCGGAAGGCGCTTACCATGTCGAGCGTTCTTGCCAGCGTCTGGCCGGCCTTGAGCGCGCGCTGCGACGACATCTGGATCGCCGGGCCGTCCGCCATCGGATCGGTGAAGGGCATGCCGAGCTCGACCACGTCAGCGCCCGCCGCCGGAAGCGCACAGAGCAGAGCGAGCGAGGTCTCCGGGTCGGGATCGCCGGCAGTGATGAAGGTCACGAGCGCGGCACGGCCTTCCCGCGTCAGCTCGGCGAAGCGGCGATCGATGCGCGTTGCCATCGGTTACGGACTGCGGCGCTCGATGGTCAATTGGGCAGCCCCTTGCGCCTGCGCTCGCGCATCGCAGCGAGACGGACATTGATGGTCCCCAGCATCAATATCACGATCGAGCCGATGAATTGCATCCATTCCTTCTGCTCCAGAATCGGCCCCGGCGCGAACAGGCGGACCCGAAGGAAATAGGCGATATAGGCCACCGACACGACGATCAAAATCCAGCCGACGAGTTTTTGCCGGCTGATCACGGGCCACACCCGCAGCGGCGGAAGCCGGAGTTCATGCGCCGTGCCGCTCCAGATAATCCGCCACGCTGGCGAGGTCCTTGTCGCCGCGACCCGACAGGTTCACCACCATCAGATGATCTCTCGGCTTTGCCGGCGCGAGATCCATCACGCGTGCCAGCGCGTGGGCGGGCTCGAGCGCCGGGATGATGCCCTCGAGACGGGAGCAGAGCTGGAACGCGGCCAAGGCCTCCTCGTCCGTCGCCGAAAGATATTTGACCCGCCCGATGTCGTTGAGCCAGGCGTGCTCCGGCCCGATGCCGGGGTAATCGAGACCAGCGGAGATCGAATGCGCCTCGTTGATCTGCCCGTCCGCGTCCATGAGCAGATAAGTGCGATTGCCGTGCAACACGCCCGGCCGGCCGCCGGCGATCGAGGCCGCGTGCAGGCCGGTCGCCAGCCCGTGACCCGCCGCCTCCACGCCGTAGATTTCGACTTGCACGTCGTCGAGGAAAGGATGGAACAGTCCCATCGCATTCGAGCCGCCACCGATGCAGGCAATCAGCGAATCGGGCAACCGTCCCTCGGCTGCCAGCATCTGCCCGCGCGTTTCGTCGCCGATGATGCACTGGAAGTCGCGCACCATCATCGGATAGGGGTGCGGCCCGGCGACCGTGCCGATGCAGTAGAACGTGTCGGCGACATTCGTGACCCAGTCGCGCAACGCCTCGTTCATCGCGTCCTTGAGGGTTTTCGAGCCCGATTCGACCGGACGGACCTCGGCGCCCAAGGCCTTCATGCGCAGCACGTTCGGCTTCTGCCGCTCGACATCGACCACACCCATGTAGACGATGCATTGCAGCCCGAACTTCGCGCACATCGTCGCGGCGGCGACGCCGTGCATGCCGGCACCGGTCTCGGCGATCACGCGCGACTTGCCCATGCGGCGCGCCAGCAGGATCTGACCCAGCACGTTGTTGACCTTGTGCGCACCGGTGTGGTTGAGGTCTTCGCGCTTGAGGTAGACCTTCGCTCCGCCCGTGCCGCCTTTGGCGGCGGATGCCTCCCGCAGGTGCTCGGTCATGCGCGCGGCGAAATAGAGCGGTGATGGCCGGCCGACATAGTCCTTGAGATAGCCGCTCATCTCTCGGCGAAAGACGGGATCGTCCTTCGCTTCCGCGTAGGCCTTTTCCAAGTCCAGAATGAGCGGCATGAGCGTCTCGGCAACGAAACGCCCGCCATAGAGACCGAAATGGCCGCCTTCGTCGGGCCCGATGCGGAACGAATTGGGCTGCTGGACAGTCATGCGTTGCTCAGCATTCTGTTCGATACGGCGAGCTCGCTCGCCGCGTCCCGTGCCGCACCGATGAAGGCGCGGATCTTGCCGAGATCCTTCTCGCCGAGCGCGCGCTCGACGCCTGAGGAGACGTCGACGCCGGGCGCGCCGGTGATGCGCAGCGCCTCCGCGACGTTGCCGGCATCGAGCCCGCCCGACAGCATGAACGGCACGCCGGCCGCGAGATTCTCGAGGATCCGCCAGTCGAAGCTCTTGCCGAGGCCGCCGGGACGCGTCGCCGCGCGCGGGGCGCGTGCGTCGAAGATCAGACGATCCGCGGCACCGTCGTAGCGGCGGATCGCCGCGAGATCGGTCCGCTCCGCGATCGGCAGGGCCTTCATGACCGGAAGCCCGAACCGCGTGCGCACCGCGACGACCCGGTCCGGCGTCTCGGTGCCGTGGAGTTGCAGCATGTCGGGCGCGAGCGCCTCGACGCTGGCGGCGAGCTGATCGTCGCCGGCATCGACGGAGAGCGCGACCTTGATCGCCCTGCCCCGCACACGCTCGCCAAGCGCGCGGGCGGCCGCGAGGGCGATATTGCGCGGCGAGGCGGCAAAGAAGACGAACCCGACCATGTCGGTGCCGGCATCGAGCGCCGCATCGAGCGCCTCGGGCGTCGTCAGGCCGCAAATCTTGATCACGACGGGCATGGCCGCGGGTTCCTCAAACGCGGTTCTACATCGGGCCCGGCGGTTTGTCTCGCCTCTGCAACCTATTGATATGCACGTAGAATTATCAAGGCTCAGGCGGCGGGCGGCGGAATGGTGAGCCGTCGCGTCTCAGCCGACGGCGCGGAGCCGAACTCGGCCGGTCCCAGCCGCCGGCGCAGGCGCTCAACCTCCGCCCGCAACTCGCGCGTTTGCGCATCGGCGAGCCGGGCCGCGC